>QGUO01000693.1 GCA_003242495.1 Pseudomonadota bacterium
CTATTATCCTTCTTTTTATTTTTGGTTTATACATTTTTCTCTACGAAAATCTAGGGGTAATGAAGATTCCTGTTTTTCTTTATGCATTTACGATTGGAGCTATGCTTTATGTAGCTTTAGGCACAGGACAAAAGTGGATAATGATTGGAGCTATATTATTTGTTTTGTCAGATTCTATTCTGGCTATCAACCTTTTTCACCATCGTTCGACCTTAGGGGGGATGAGTATCATGCTAACTTATGTGTTGGCACAGTATTGTTTGACTGAAGGAATATTAATTGCAGACAAAAGTCATAAGGTATAGCGTATCTTTCACGCCATACCTTATGCTTATCCTACATTTACCTTAAAGTTCTCGAAAATTAGAGGGGCATTCACTAATTGGCCATCTTTAGTTTTGACGCCTTTAAGTTCGGAGGTCTTACCTTTTTCCAAGAGGTTTTTCATTTCTTTTTCATCGAGATAAACGCCATTCAATGTTCTCCAAATCTTAAAATCACACCCTCTGGCGTAATGGTCGCACTGCGCTATTTTCTCGTAAAGTTGGATCTGTCCATTAGGACACTTAGGACATTTTATTTTACCCTTCTGCAGTGGTTTTATCTCCTGCTGAGCGAAAGATATACGAAGCTGTAGCAACTCGTTGGTGATTTTTACTGTATAATCCTTGATATGCTTCATGAAGACGTCATAGCTCACCTTGTTTGCTCGTATTTCTTCCAGCTTTTGTTCCCATTTACCGGTAAGGGTTACTTTGGCTATAGAACGGTCCTTCACCAGATTGTAAACGGCAAGTCCTTTTTCTGTAGGGATGAGTTTCTTTTTATCCCGTTTGATATATTCCCGTTGGAAGAGAGTTTCGATGATGGAAGCCCTTGTTGCCGGAGTCCCCAACCCACAATCTTTCATAGCTTGGCGGAGCTCCTCGTCTTCAATTTCTTTACCTGATGTTTCCATGGCTTTCAAAAGAGAAGCTTCTGTGTGGATAGGCTTAGGCTTAGTAAAACGTTCCGACAGGTCCAATGTTAGTATTTCCAACAAGTCCTCTGCCGATAGTTTTGGCAACTGTGCATTTTCATTGTCCTGCTCATCTCCACCTTTATCTTCATCAGGCATTTCTACTTGGTCGGCCGACAGACGCCATCCATATTGTTTGATAACCGTTCCTTTGGCGATGAGCCCCACCCCTTCCGCATCTATGGTTACGGTGGTAATATCTTTCAGACACACATCCGAAAAACTTTCCACCATACGCTTGGCGATCATATTATATATATTCCGCTGTTCCTGTGTCATGGGCCCCGGCTTTTCGTCCGTCACCAGCAGGGCGTGGTGGTCCGTAACCTTCTTATCGTCTACCGAACGTTTGTTAAGCTTCTTGCCTATAAGATTTTTCGCGATAGTGGCAATGCTTTCCTCCGCCGTAGCCGCCAGATGCTGAAACAGAGATTCCATCTGCTCATAAACATCTTCACCAATATACCGAGAGCCGGTACGTGGATAGGTTATCACCTTTTTTTCATAGAGATTTTGCGCGATGCTCAATGTCTGATCTGCCGAATAGCCGTATTTCTTGTTAGCATCCTGTTGCAAGGAAGTCAAATCGAAAAGCAGAGGAGGCTGCTCCTTGGTTTCTTTAGCTTCTACTTTCACAACCTTAGCTTTCATTCCCACCGCCAGCTTGGCTATGGTTTCTTCCGCCACCTGCTTCTTGTCAATCTTGTCGGAGGTAGCTTTAAAAGCTATATTATCTTTCTCAAATCCGGCCTGAATCTTATAGAAGGGCTCCGGTTTGAAATTTTTATTCTCCAGATAGCGAGAACATATCATTGCTAACGTTGGCGTCTGCACACGCCCTAATGACAACAGTCCTCGGTTGCCTGCTGCCAGTGTTATGGCCTGCGTGGCATTAATGCCGATAAGCCAATCCGCTTCGGCTCGTGAGCGTGCCGACTGGTAGAGACTATCGTATTCTGTCCCCTCCTTGAGGTTAGCAAATCCTTCCCGTATAGCTTTATCCGTCTGGGAAGAGATCCACAGCCTCTTGAAAGGAACCTTAGAACCCAAATAGTAATAGATATTGCGAAAGATAAGTTCCCCTTCCCGTCCGGCATCCGTAGCAACGATAATCTCTTCGGCTTTATCCAGCAGACTTTTGATAATATTTATCTGTTTCAAGGCTCCGCTGTCATCCATCAGCTTGCCATCTTTACGTACTTTTTTCACTTCCAACCCAAACTTTTCGGGAATAATGGGCAGGTTGGAAGCAGACCATGTCGTATAACCATACGCCTGAGGTGTAAAAAGCTGCACCAAATGCCCAAAAGCGTAGGTGAAAGCATATCCATTACCTTCTATATATCCGTCTTTCACATTCTTAGCTCCCATCACACGGGCCAAATCTCTCGCTACCGAAGGTTTCTCTGCTATTACAACTTTCATGCTTTACTGTTGCATATAATCGCAAGAAGGAGAAGCAGAAGC
>QGUO01000533.1 GCA_003242495.1 Pseudomonadota bacterium
GTCGCGCGCGCGGTCGAGCTGCGCGAACAACGCCCCGGAGTGCGCCTGGAATTCCGCCAGGTACTGCGCCGGAAGCGGCTTGGCTTCCGGCAGGGGCACGGTGCGCGGATTCTTGTGGACGCCGTTCACCCGGTACTCGTAGTGCAGGTGCGGGCCCGTGGCGGCGCCGGAGCTGCCCACGAAGCCGATGATGGTGCCCTGCTTGACGCGCTGTCCGGTGCGCAAGCCGCGGGCGAACCGCGACATGTGGGCGTAGAGCGTGGTGATGCCTCCGCCGTGCTCGAGGATGACCACCTTGCCGTAGCCGCCCCGGGTGCCGACGAACTGTACGCGCCCGTCCCCGGCGGCCTTGATCACCGTCCCGGTCGGCGCAGCGTAATCGACGCCGCGGTGGGCGCGAATCGTGTTGAGGATGGGGTGCCGCCGCCGCGGGTTGAAGTTCGAGCTGATGCGCGTGAAGTCCAGCGGCGCGCGCAGGAACTGGCGGCGCATGCTGCTGCCATCGGGCGCGTAGTAATCCGCGATCTTGCCGTCGGCCGACGCGAAGTACACGGCGCGATAAGCCGTGCCGGCATTGTCGAACTCCGCAGCGAGGATGCGGCCGTCGCCGATGTACTCGCCGTCGCGGTACTTCTGCTCGTACACGATGCTGAAGCGGTCGCCGCTGCGGATATCGAGCGCAAAGTCGATCTTCCAGCCGAAAATGTCGTTCGCCAAGCGCATGATGAGCTCGGGGCTCACCCCGGCGGCGCGCGCCGCCACGAACAGCGAGGACTCGATGGTGCCGTGGGCGTGCGCCGGGCGGATTTCGATGGGTGTGGTGAGCGTCTCCGCCGCGAACCCCTCCGGGGTGCGCGACACCGACAGGATCTCGGTCTCGCTGATGCGCCGGCTGAAGCTGCGCAACGCGCCGTCGTCGTGCACCAGCGTGAGCCGGTCGCCCGGGCGCAGCCGGTCGATGCTCTCGCGCACCTCGGGCAGCTGGCGCAGTCTCGCCAGATCCTGCAGATCGAGCTGCAGGGTGCGGAAAATGCGATCCAGCGTGTCGTTGCGACGGACGGTAAATTCGATGGTCTGGCCGAACGGCGGCGGCAGGGCCTGCAGTACCGGTTCGAAATCCAGGTCGAGCTCGGGCGGCCCGATCTCCAGACCCGCCAACAAGGATGTCGGTTGCGTGGCCGAGGGCCGGTTCAGCGCGTACGCCACGACGCCGATCGCGAGGGGCAGGGTGAGGGCGCCAACGAACCAGCGGGGAGGGACGCGGGCGCGACGCTTCGCCGTTGGCTTGTAATCCACAGCGATGCGCGGACCGACGTTGACCCAGCCGTCTTTCACCCAGGAGCCCTTCTTTTTCGAATCAGCCTGTTGAACGGCTGAGTTGAGGTGCTGCGAAAGGTAGAAGATCGCCGTCGACGACGTCAACCTGAGGTCGCCTGCGACGTGCCGTAAGAATCTTCGGGCAATGAGTCGGTGATTTCAGACAAGCTGTTGCGTGCGCGTCACGGCAGGCGTGCCCACCCCGCCGGCCTTGGCTGCCCGCGGACCACCGCCACCGAAACCCGGGCGCCCTCGCGGCGATTCGGCAAGTCGCCTCCGGCGTGACCCTTCGTCCGTCTCAGTCGAGGGGCACGCAGGCCGCCGCGCGGCTTCACCAGGGACGAAACGACCGGAAATTCCGGGTCGCCGGCCTGCCCGCCGCGCGCGATCTGCGCGGGAAACGCCCTCGCGGACTGACGGACGGCCGCATTGCGACAGGAATTCTCGATGTTTTGCTCCCGGGTGTTGACTCCGCCCAAAGCTTGAGTAATATGCGCGCCCTCTCGCGGCGATGACGCTGTTGCGCCAACGCCGCAGGCCTCGACGGACAACTCGACGGCAAAACCGAAAGGGGTGTTGACGAGGCGAAAAAGCGGGCTATAATTCCGCTTCTGCCTGGGGGCGAAAATGCAAACAGGCCGCTCTTTAAAAATCGGAACAGGTAATTTGTGTGGGGACTCGCGTCGGTTCGTTGGCTTACGCCACACGACGAAGAGTTACCAATAGCCAGTAGAGCTATTGGGTCTACTCTCGAAGGTCTAAAGAAATTTAGGCTTAAAGTGAAGAGTTTGATCCTGGCTCAGATTGAACGCTGGCGGCGTGCCTAACACATGCAAGTCGATCGGTAACGCGGGGGCAACCCTGGCGACGAGAGGCGGACGGGTGAGTAATGCTTGGGAATCTGCCTATTAGTGGGGGATAACCCGGGGAAACTCGGGCTAATACCGCATACGCTCTACGGAGGAAAGCTGGGGACCGCAAGGCCTGGCGCTAATAGATGAGCCCAAGTCGGATTAGCTAGTTGGTAGGGTAAGGGCCTACCAAGGCAACGATCCGTAACTGGTCTGAGAGGACGACCAGTCACACCGGAACTGAGACACGGTCCGGACTCCTACGGGAGGCAGCAGTGGGGAATATTGGACAATGGGCGAAAGCCTGATC
>QGUO01000534.1 GCA_003242495.1 Pseudomonadota bacterium
GTTCTGGTCGACGATTGCGACCACGTTGCACAGGTCATGCATTGCAGCGAACTGTGCCGCTTCCCACACCGATCCCTCCGAGCATTCGCCATCGCCGAGCAGGCAATAGATGCGCGCCTCGATGCCGTCGAGCCGGTTCGCGAGCGCCATGCCATTCGCGGCGCTCAGGCCCTGGCCCAGCGAACCGGTGGCCACCTTCACCCATGGGTTGTTGGGCGTCGGGTGTCCCTCGAGCGTGGAGCCGATGTCACGCAGCGTGAGCAGGTCCTCGTCGCTGGCGCCGCTGCGCACCAGCGCGGCCCACAGGATGGGGGCGGCATGACCCTTCGACAGCAGGAACGTGTCCACGTCGCGCGCACGCGGATCGCCCGGATCCCAGCGCATGGTCTCGAAAAAGAGCGTCGCCACGATGTCCGCGCACGACATGCAGGAGGTCGGATGGCCCGAGCCTGCAGCGGTCGTCATGCGGATCACGTCACGGCGCAATTGGCGTGCGGCGCCGGCGAGCCGCGAGCGATCCGCGCCCGCGGCGAAGCGAACGCGCTTGCGGCCGATCGTCGCCAACAACCCGTCGTAGGGCTCGATGAATTTCTGAATGCCTTCGTTCTCGAGCTGTGCGGTGATCTGTTTCAAGTCGATGCCCACTGCACGTAACTCACGCAGGGTGCGCGCGGCGGCTTTCACGCCCTTGTTCACGGTGAGGGCCGCCTTGCCGTGATCGGCGAACGCGGCGATGGTCTTGAGCGGCATGGTATTGACGGTATGCGGACCGATCAGCGGCTCGACGTACATCAGATCCGGGTAAGCAGGATTCTTGGTGCTGGTGCTCGCCCACAGCAGGCGCTGGGGACGCGCGCCGGCACCTTCGAGCGCTTGCCAGCGTGACTCCTTGAGCAACGCGCTGAAGTTCGCATAGGCGAGCTTGGCGTTCGCCACGGCGACCGTGCCGAGCAGGGTCTGCGGATGCGGGGTATAGGAGGAGCTCCCATCGGGCCGCATGCGATGGGCGAGCAGCTCATCGACCAGCGTATCGATGCGGCTCAGGAAGAAGCTCGCCACCGAGGCCACATCGCGCACGGAACGGCCTGCGGCGAGTCGCCGTTCGAGCGCGCGCTGCCAGGTGTGCGCGACGGCCTTGTAACGCTCGACCGAGAACAGCAGCGTGATGTTTACGTTGATCCCTTCCCAGAGCAGTTCCTCGATGGCCGGCAGGCCGGCGATCGTGCCAGGTATCTTGATCATCAGGTTGGGGCGGCCGACCGCCGCGGCGAGACGCCGGGCTTCCTCGATCGAGCCGACGCTGTCGTGTGCCAGGTGAGGCGAGACTTCGAGACTCACATAGCCGTCGAGCCCCTGCGTTTGGTCGTACACCGGGCGCAGCAGGTCGCAGGCCGTACGCACGTCGGAGGTGACCAGCTGCTCGTAGATCTCGTTCACCGACTTGCCCGCACGCGCGGCGGCGCGCAGCTCGTCGTCGTAGGCGTTGCTCTCGCCGATGGCCAGACTGAAGGTGCTGGGATTGGACGTGATGCCGCCGAGGCCTTCTTCGCGCACGCGGTGTGCGAGCGAGCCGTCCTGGAACATTTCGCGCCGCAGGTCGTCCATCCAATAGCTTTGGCCGTACTCTTTCAGGGCGAGGAGGGGATTCATCGGCGGCTCCGCTTGTTGACCTCGATGGACGGACGGCGGCGAGCGAGCAGCACCCCGCAGGGAAGTAGGCAATTGCCGCAAACGGCACCGCCCGGACGGGACCGGCGTGTCGCACGATGTGCGTCACTGTACGCATGCGCCGGTGCGCGTCGCTCATGTATAAAGCGGCAGGGACGCAGATGGTTTCAGGCGGACCGCAATTCAGCCGCGCGCGCCGGCGCACGAGGAGCATGGCTTATGCAAATCGGCATGATCGGTCTCGGCAGAATGGGCGCGAACATGGTTCGGCGTCTCATGCGGGCGGGCCACGAGTGCGTGGTGTACGACCGTCGCGCGCAGAGCGTCGCCATGCTGGTCGAGGAGGGGGCGCAGGGAGCGGAGAGCCTCGCGGGGCTCGTTGCCCGGCTCGCTCCGCCACGCGTGGCGTGGATCATGGTTCCGGCGGGCGCGGTCGGCGCGACGCTCGATGAGCTTCGGCCCGTGCTCGCGCGCGGCGACATCGTCGTCGACGGCGGCAACTCGAACTGGCGCGATGCCATCGTGCGGGCGCGCGAGCTGCAAGCACGGGGCGTGCACTTCGTCGATGTCGGCACCAGCGGCGGTGTCTTCGGGCTGCAGAACGGTTATTGCCTGATGATCGGCGGCGAGCCCGAGCCGGTGGACCGCCTCGAGCCCCTGTTCGCGGCGCTCGCGCCGCCGCAAGACAGCGCCCCGCCGCTGGCGGGAGGCGCCGCCGAGATCGGCTCGGCCGAACGCGGCTGGCTGCACTGTGGGCCGGCGGGGGGCCGGCCCCTTCTTCAAATGGGGCCCCAACGCATCCGGGTTT
>QGUO01000535.1 GCA_003242495.1 Pseudomonadota bacterium
GTGCGCGACATCCTGCGCGAGCTGGAGAAGCCCGGGCGCGATCCGCGTCCGGAGTTCAAGGCGGCCGTGTTCAAGGAGGGCGTGGAGGACATCAAGGACCTCGAGCCGGGCATGGTGCTCGAGGGCGTGGTCACGAACGTCACCAACTTCGGCGCATTCGTCGACGTCGGCGTGCATCAGGATGGCCTGGTGCACATTTCCATGATGTCGCACAAGTTCGTCAAGGATCCGCGCGAGGTGGTCAAGGCGGGCGACGTCGTGAAAGTGAAGGTGCTCGAGGTGGACGTGCCGCGCAAGCGCATCGCCCTGACCATGAAGCTGGATGCGGCGCCGCCTCGTGAGCCGCGCAGCGAGCGTCGTGCCGGCGGGCCGGGGCGCGACTCACGCGGGGCGCGCGCTGCGCGCGACTCGGGCGGCGTCGGCAGTGGGGCCATGGCCGAGGCGCTCGCCCGTGCGCTGAAGGGCGGGGGCTGAGCCGACGGTTCGACATCATCGAGTTCAGCCAGGATACCCGGGGGCGTGAACATCGATATCAGACAGGAAGCACCGGGAGACGCCTCGGCCATCGCGGCGCTGACCGAAGCCGCGTTTGCGAGTGCGGCGCATGCGAGCGGAACGGAGCACCGCATCGTGGACGCGCTACGCGCTGCCAGCGCCCTGACGGTCTCGCTGGTTGCCGTCGAGGCCGGCGTCCTGGTCGGGCATGTGGCGGTCTCACCCGTGACCGTCTCGGATGGCGCCTCGGACTGGTATGGTCTCGGGCCGATCTCGGTTGCCCCGCCGCGCCAGGGACAGGGCATCGGCTCCGCACTCATGAACCATGCGCTGGCCGAGCTGCGTCGTCTCGGTGCGGCGGGCTGCGTGGTGCTGGGCGAGCCAGGCTACTACTCGCGGTTCGGATTCAGACAGGAGCCTGCGCTGGTCCTGCCGGACGTTCCGCCCGAGTACTTCCAGGCGATTCGTTTTCGTGGCCCGCTACCCGCGGGTGACGTCGCGTATCACCAGGCATTCGTTAGCGCGAGCTAGCGATCTCGATGAGCCTGCGCTACAGCGTTCGTTTCGCTCGCGGCGCGTGCGGCGGCTCGGGCTCGAACTTGATGAACGACATCTGTCCATCGGGCTCGAGAAAGCCCCACTTGACCTCGCACAGATGCTCGATGCCGGCCTTGTGCATCTCGGAGAAGATCTCGTCCGGGCGCACGCGGTCCTTGTGCAGGTTTTCCTCGATGAGCCGTCCATGTCGCACGAGCAGGCTGGGCGGCGCCTCGGCCAGTCGCCGGTACCGTGGCCAGACGTAAGTCAGCACAGAGTTCAAGACGGCCAGGCATAGCAGCGTCGCGGCCCCGAACAGCGCGGCGGTGAGCGAATCGTCTCCCGCCGTCAACGCGGGGGCCACGATCTGCGCGATCAGCAGCAGCGTCACCAGCTCGAAGGGCGAGAGCTGGCTGAGCTCGCGCTTGCCCAGCGGACGGAACGCCAGGGTCATGGCCGCGTAAACGAACGCCACCCGGATGACTATATCCATTTCCCCTACCGCAGCGTGAAGCATCCTCGATGCAGTAACCTGATCCGGCTCATGGAAACACGATGGTCGAGAGTGGCACGGCAACGCGCGTGTCGCCGGTTTCAGCCACCACCGTCCCGCGGGTGATGCCATAGCGTTCGGCGGTAAGCTCGACCGTCACCGTGCGCGTCTCTGCCGGAGAGAGCGCCTCGAGCTCGATGACATGGGCCCGGTCCAGATCCGGTGTGAAGGTCAGCGCCGAGAAGGCGTGGAAATAGGATTCGCTGAAGTTCAACGTCACGGTATCGAGGGCGGCCTGGCTCTCGTTCGTGACACGTATGACGATGCGTTCATCGAGATGAAAGCGCAACCGGGCAGGGTAGCGGACCTCGAGCTTCAGTACGCCGCTTGTTGCCGTGGCACGCTCGGAAGCAGGACCGAACACGCCCAAGAGCGCGCACAGCGGCAGCACGGCGAGCAGGATCACGCCAACGAGCTCGCTGTGACGCATCAGCAGTCGTCCGGGGATGACGGGAGGCATCGGTGGCTCGTTGCTGCGCTCGTCTTGCATTCACACCCTCGATGCTGCAGGCGCCAAACCGATAGTCAAACTGGTGCGGCAATGAGATGTTCCGTCCGGAACGCAACTTGACCACGCAACGCAGCGACGCCTACCTTGGTCACGCTGACCTGTGTGAGCGCAGTGCGCGTCGTCGGCGGGCGGACGATAAGCCGATTTCGGATCGCGATCCCAAGAGGCATGCGCATGGTTGCCAAGCTGGCCGCGGAATTCATCGGGACGTTCTGGTTGGTGCTCGGCGGTTGTGGCAGCGCGGTGCTGGCCGCCGCGTTTCCCGAGCTCGGAATCGGATTTCTCGGCGTTTCCCTAGCCTTCGGCCTCACCGTGCTCACGGCGGTCTATGCGCTCGGACCGATTTCGGGCGGGCATTTCAATCCGGCGGTGTCGATCGG
>QGUO01000111.1 GCA_003242495.1 Pseudomonadota bacterium
GGGTATGCACTGCGGTCGAGAATTGCCCTGGCGCCGAGCGGAGCGCGGGGCGCGCCGCCTGCGCCGAGGCGCTGTCGATCAGATCGGCAATGGCCTCGGCCTGCGTGAGGTCGATCTTGTCGTTGAGGAAAGCGCGGCGGCTGAACTCGCCGGGTTCGGCGGGCCGCGCGCCCAGCGCGACGATGCGCGCGACCAGCATGTCGAGAATCACCGGCCCGCCATGGGCATGCAGCTCGAGCACGTCCTCGCCGGTGAACGAGCCGGGTGCCGGGAAATAAAGCGCGATGCCGTGATCGAGCATCTCGCCCTGGGCGTCGCGGAACGCGCGCAGCACGGCCTGCCTGGGCGCCGGCAGGTCGCCGAGCAGCGCTCTGGCCAAGGCAGGAACCTGCGGGCCGGAGACGCGCACGACGCCGATGCCGCCGCGGCCGGGCGGCGTGGCGAGGGCGACGATGGTGTCGGAATCGGACATGGACATGGAACGAGGCGCTGAACGCGTTACTTCGACGCGGCTCGTGCCCCGGGGCACGGGCCAGGCGGCCGATCGGCAGTCCAAGGCCGCGGCACGGCCGCTCGCGCCCGGGGCACGCCCGCCCCCGCCCGGCGATGGGCGGGCAAGCGGCCGCCGGTCATGCCCGCCCGCGCGGGCTCAGGTTTTCTTGCCTGTCTCCGCGGCCACCAGCTTGTTGATGCGCCACTGCTGCGCAATGGACAACAGCGTATTGGTGAACCAATAGAGCACCAGGCCGGCCGGGAACCAGGCCATCATGACCGTCATCACCACCGGCATGAAGGCGAAGATCTTGGCCTGCATGGGATCGGCGGACGGCATGGGCTGCAGCTTGAACTGCCCGAACATCGCCAGGCCCATGAGGATGGGCAGCACGAAGTACGGATCACGCGTCGACAGGTCGTTGATCCAGCCGATGAACGGCGCCTGGCGCATTTCGACGCTCTCGAGCAGCACCCAGTAGAACGCCAGGAAGAACGGAATCTGGATCAGGATGGGCAGACAGCCGGCGAGCGGATTGATCTTCTCGCGCTTGTAGAGCTCCATCATCTGGCGCCCGAGCTGTTCGCGGTCGTCCTTGTAGCGCTCCTGCAGGGCCTTGATGCGCGGGGCCAGGTTGCGCAGCTTGGCCATGGAGCGGCCGCTCGCGGCCGTGAGCCGATAGAAGGCCAGCTTGATCAGGAAGGTGACGATCACGATGGACCAGCCCCAGTTGCCGACGAAGCTGTGCACCCACTGCAGCAGCTTGAACAGCGGCTCGGAGAGGATGGTCAGCATGCCGTAATCGGCGACGCGCTCGAGCTTCGGGCCGGTGGCGGCCAGCTGCCGCTGCAGCTTCGGGCCGACGAACAGGGTCTCGGCGAATTGGGCGCTGCCCCCGGCGGGAATCGCCGCCAGGGGGCCGCGATAGGAGAGCGTGAAATCGTTCTGGGGATTCACGCTGAGCTGGAAATCATAAGGCTTGTTGGTGGGCGGCACCGCCGCGGCGACGAAATGGTGCTGCATGGCAGCGATCCACCCGCCGGTGATGGTCGCCTGGAAGCGTGCGTCCTCGGCATCTTCGACGTCGAGCCGCAGGTAACGTCGGCCGTCGAAAATGGCCGGACCGCGGTAGGCGTAGGACTCCACATTGAAATAGGAGCGCTCCACGTGCTCGTAATGGCGCACGAGCTGCACATAGGACGCCGCCTCGAGCTGCGTGCCGGTCTCGTTGTGTACCTCGTAGTCGAGGTGGATGCGGTAGCTGCCGGGCTCGAAGGTGTAGGTCTTGACCACCGTCACGCCGTCGTCGTCCGTCCAGGTCAGCGGCACCACCAGCCGTTCGCTGCCGGGCTCGAGGCGGTACTCCGTCTTCTCTGCCTGGAACAGCGCCAGGTGCGTGGGCTCGGCACGCCGCTCGGCCAGGCGTAATCCCGAACGCGCGACGAACAGGTTGCCCTGGGTGTCGAACAGCCGCACCAGCTCGTCAGGACGGTTCTTGGCGACCGGATAGTCGAGCAGGTCGGCGCGGATCAGATCGCCGCCGCGCGTGCTGATGTCCATGTCGAGGACATCGGTGACGACGCGGATGGTGGCCGCCTGCGGCTCGGCCCGCGCCGCGCCCTCGGCCGACCGCGGCGCCGCCGGCGCACCGGACGACGAGGGTAGATCCGGCAGGGTGTCCTCCGGGGCTTGCGACGCGGGAGCGCTCACGCCCGGCGCCGCCGATACCGGCTCGGGCGGGTAGTCGCGCTGCCAGGCGAGATAGTTCAGCCACAGGACCAGCGCCAGCGCGGCCCAGATGAAAACGCGTTGGTTATCCATGAGAGCAGTTCTGTCGGACGGTCGTGGCGGCCGCAGCGGGCGGCACGGGATCGTAGCCGCCCTCGTGCCAGGGGTGGCACCGCAGGAGCCGTCGGGCCGTGAGCCAGCAGCCGCGCAGAACGCCGTGCACGTCGATGGCCTCCTCGGCGTAATGCGAGCAGCTGGGGTAGAAACGGCAGTTGGCGCCGAGCCAGGGGCTGAGCAGCAGACGGTAGCCGCGCAGCAGAGCTTTCAGGACGATGCGCATTGCCGGGCTATGCTCCGCCAGTGACGCTCGAGACTGCGCGCGATCGCCGGATTGTCCGCATCGCGGGCGCCGGCGCGGGCATTGACCACGATATCGACGGCAGGCAGCTCATGTTGGTGCTGGCGAAAGGATTCTCTGATCAATCGCTTGAGGCGATTGCGTTTGACCGCGCCGCCGATGACCCGTGCGGCGATTGACAATCCGAGTCGCGGCGCCGTGCCGCCGTTTGGACGCACGAACACGGCGAAGCGCGCGTCGGAGAACCGCCGCGCTTCACGGTATACGCGATCGAATTCCGATTTGTTGCGGAGGCGTTGCGCCGCCGTGAACGACCGTGTGCGCGAAGGCAAATCAAACGGTCAGGCGCTTACGCCCCTTGGCGCGGCGCCGAGCCAGAATCTGGCGGCCGGAACGCGTGGCCATGCGCGCACGGAACCCGTGAGTGCGCGCGCGATGCAGGTTGCTGGGTTGATAAGTGCGCTTCATGACTTCAGTCCCGCCGCGAAACTCGCGCTAAAACAAGCACATGGTGCCCCGAAAGAAGGGCGGCAAGCGTACGCACCAAGCCCTCGGGTGTCAAGCGAGGCGCTGGTGCGGACAGGTGTCGGCGGTAAATTCCGGAGCGCCCGGCGCGGGTCCCCGCCTGTGGATAACCCGGCAGGGTTGAGGTTAGACTCCCGTCTCTCTCGCGTGACCTGGGGAAGTGCCGATCGAGGCCGAAGGCTCCCGACCTGGCTGGATGCCAGCGGTCGGAGGCCGACGCGAGGCCGTTGCGGAATCCAATGCGGCACGGGCCCAGGTTGACCTGCGCAGAACAATTCTTGGCGTTCGTATGGTAGGGGCGAAACCGTGCAGGGGTCGTTGTGGCACCGCTGTTTGAGGCAATTGGAAGGGGAACTGCCCGAACAGCAGTTCAACACCTGGATTCGTCCCCTGCAGGCCGTTGAGGATGGGGACGTCCTGCGGCTCTTGGCGCCCAACCGCTTCGTCGTCGACTGGGTCAACGAGAATGCCGTCGGCCGCATCGCCGAGCTCGTCGGAGCCAGCGGCAATGCAACGCCGCAGATCGTCGTGGAGGTGGGCTCACGCTCGAGCGGCCCCGCCCCGATGCCGGGCGCCGCAGCCGGACCGGCCTTCGGCGGCCGGTTCGCGCCCAAGGAGCCCGCGCCGGCGGTGCTGGGCAGCCGGCTGAACCCGGATTTCACGTTCACCAACTTCGTCGAGGGCAAGAGCAACCAGCTCGCACGCGCCGCGGCGTCCCAGGTGGCCGAGAACCCCGGCCGGGCCTACAACCCTCTGTTCATCTACGGTGGCGTCGGCCTGGGCAAGACGCACCTGATGCACGCCGTCGGAAACGTGATCCGTACCCGTAACGAACGGGCGCGCGTGGCCTACGTGCACTCCGAGCGGTTCGTCGGGGACATGGTCAAGGCCCTGCAACACAACACCATCAACGAGTTCAAGACGGCGTATCGTTCGCTGGATGCCCTGCTGATCGACGACATCCAGTTCTTCGCCGGCAAGGACCGGTCGCAGGAGGAGTTCTTCCACACCTTCAACGCCCTCTTCGAGGGGCAGCAGCAGATCATTCTCACCTGCGACCGTTACCCCAAGGAGGTGGACGGGCTCGAGGAACGGCTCAAGTCCCGCTTTGGGTGGGGGCTGACGGTTGCCATCGAGCCGCCGGAGCTCGAGACCTGCGTGGCCATTCTCATGAGCAAGGCCGCGGTCAACCGCGTCGACCTGCCGGAGGAAGTGGCGTTTTTCATTGCCAAGCGGATCCGCTCGAACGTGCGCGAGCTCGAAGGCGCATTGCGTCGGGTGATCGCCAACTCTCAGTTCACGGGCCGCCCGATCACCCTGGAGTTCGCCAAGGAAGCGCTGCGCGATCTGCTGGCGCTGCAGGACCGGCTGGTGACGATCGAGAACATTCAGAAGACGGTCGCGGATTACTACAAAATCCGCGTCTCGGAACTGTTGTCCAAGCGTCGCAGCCGTTCGATCGCCCGTCCGCGGCAGGTGGCCATGGCGCTCGCGAAGGAGCTCACCAGCCACAGCCTGCCCGAGATCGGCGATGCCTTCGGCGGACGGGATCACACGACCGTGCTGCACGCCTGCCGCGTGATCAAGGAGTTACGCGAGTCGAACACCCGCACGAGCGAGGATTATTCGAACCTGTTGAGAACGTTGACCGGTTGATGTGGATAAGTTGTGGGGCAACGTGGGAGGAATTTCATCCACAGCCCTTCAACAGCTTTGCGACAATTGGTCCGCGCATTGCACAATGGATTGTGGTGATCGTAAGTTATTGATTCTGAAGGATAAAAACACGTTCTCCCCAGGTTTGGCGCGACTCTGTAATGGTAACAGTCTCTTAATTTCTTGATTTATTAATTAATTAATTAAAGAAGCACAGGTGCAACAATGAAGTTCAGTGCCGACCGGGAGGCCATTCTCGCGCCGCTGCAGGCGGTGATCGGTGTCGTCGAGCGTCGGCAGACCATGCCGATCCTGGCGAATGTGCTGGTGAGTGGCCGTGACGACCGCATCGCGATCACGGCAACGGACCTGGAAGTCGAGCTGGTGGCTCAGGCGGAAGTAAGCCTCCAGCAGCCTGGCGAAGTGACCTTGCCGGGGCGTAAGCTGCTGGACATCGTGCGGGCACTGCCGGCGCAGGCCACCGTCACGGTTTCGGTGGAAGGCGAGCGTGCCGTCGTGCGGTCCGGGAAAAGCCGGTTCACCTTGGCCACGTTGCCCGCGACGGATTTCCCGACCATCGAGGACATCGAGGCGCAGTATTCGGTCACCGTGCCTCAGGAATCCCTCAAGCGCCTGATCGACAAGACTCATTTTTCCATGGCGCAGCAGGACGTGCGCTATTACCTCAACGGCATGTTGCTGGAAATGGATGTGAACATGCTGCGAACTGTCGCGACTGACGGTCATCGTCTCGCCTTGTGCGAGGTCGAGGTGACCAGTGGCCCGCCGAGTCCGCATCAGGTCATCGTGCCCCGCAAGGGTGTGCTGGAGTTGCAACGGCTGCTCAGCGGCGAGGGCGACGTGGAGCTGACGGTGGGAACGAGCCACGTTCGCGCGAAGATCGGCACAATTCGCTTTACTTCGAAGCTGATCGATGGTCGTTTCCCGGAGTACGGGCGAGTTATACCCTCGAATCCGCCGCGCGTGGTCAATGCCGATCGCGAGGTGCTGCGCGCGGCGCTGCAGCGCGCAGCCATTCTGTCGAACGAAAAATATCGGGGTATTCGTCTGGCGCTGAAATCCGGCGTGCTGACCCTGCAGGCCCATAACCCGGAGCAGGAGGAGGCCGAAGAGGAGCTGGAAGTCACCTACATGGGCGACGAGATGGAAATCGGCTTCAATGTGAATTACCTGCTGGACGCGCTCTCCGCCGTCGAGGGCGAGACGGTGGACCTGGGTCTCACGGACGCCAATAACAGCTGCCTGGTGACTTCCGGGGAAACACCCAATGCCCGGTACGTGGTGATGCCCATGCGCCTGTAGCGCCGGGCCATCCCGGGGGCGGGCGGACAGCCGGCAGCCGGCCCCTGGGCGATGCACTTCGATTGGCGTTGACGTGCGCTGGGCGTCGGCGAGCAGGCGCTGTGGCCGAGCCGAGCGCGACGCTCACTCCTCAGGGTGCGCCGGGCGAGCAGGTGTTCATGCCGACGGGGGTAAACGAGCGGGTCTGATGCGGCCCCCATTGGCCCTGCCTTCACTCATCCTCCAGGAATGTGGGGCGTTGGCGCCTGCGGCAAGACTCCACGGGAAGGGGCGGCGACACGCCGGGGCTAGTACCGGCTGTGATTCTCCGGCCAGCAGCCATCGAGTCGGCGGCGCTCGTATCCTGCATGGGCCGGTCATGCGTGGCATCCTGCCAGGGCGGTTGTGCGGCCCGGAGCGCCACGGTTCTCTCAGGTTTTCATCAAGTGCTTACAACACTCGAGATCGAGAACTTCCGGTGTATCGAAGCGGCACGCCTGGAACTCGATCTCCAGGGGACTGGGATTCTGGGCGCCAACGCCTCCGGCAAGACCAGCTTGCTGGAGGCGATTTACTTTCTGGGCCTGGGGCGGTCGTTTCGCACGACGGTGCGCGAGAAGCTGGTCCGGGAGGGCGCCGAATACTTCCGCGTGGTGGGACGCATTCGAACTCAGCGCGGTGACGTGACTGCGGGGATCGAATACCGGGATGGCACGACCCGGGCCCGCCTGGCGGGCCAGGACGTGGCGGGGATGTCGGAGGTTGCCGAGGCGCTGCCCATCCAAATCATCGATCCCGGGGTCCATCGCTTGGTGGAGGAGGGATCGGCGCGGCGACGGCGACTGCTGGACTGGGGAGTGTTCCACGTGGAACACGACTTCCTGGGGGTATGGCGGCGGTACCAGCGCGGACTCAAGCAACGGAACGCTGCGTTGCGGGCGGGCGCGGAGGCGCGGCTGGTCGGTGTCTGGGAACAGGAGCTGGTGGACTGCGCCGGGCGATTGGACGAGGCGCGACGACGCTACGTGGAGCGGCTGCGCCCGTACTTCGAAGAGGTGACGCGTGCCCTGCTGGGTGCCCCGGCGAACCTGGGGTACCAGCGTGGGTGGGCGGGCGACGAATCCCTGGCGGAAGCTCTGGAGCGCGTGAGAGCGCGCGACGACAAGCTGCGCACCACGACGGTGGGCCCACACCGGGCCGATCTCACGTTCCGACTGGGCAGTTCGCTGGCGCGTGATCGGGTGTCCCGTGGGCAGCAGAAAATGCTCGCGGCGGCCCTGATATTGGCCCAAATCCAGGTTCGAGCGACGCTCCCGGGCGAACCGACCTGCCTGTTGCTGGATGATCCGGCCGCCGAGCTCGATGGCGAGAATCTGGGAAAACTTCTTGGGGTGATCCGCCAGACGCCGGCGCAACTCGTCGTGACCTCCGTGAGTGAGGCGGGATTGCGGGGCATCCCCATCGGCCGGGTGTTCCACGTGGAACAGGGTCGGTTCCGGGCCGTGGAGTAATTCCGGATTTTCAAAGCGGTCGACCGCGGGCTGTCGCGGCGGGCATCGTTTTGGCCCCGGTGGGCTGGCCCTTGGCAGCGCTCGCGGTCTGGGTCTCACCGGCGGATGTTGCGTTCGTGGCTCAGCCACTTCGAGGTGGCGTGCCGGGCGACTCGGGATCATCGCCGCGTTCGTGGGGATGGTGCTCTCCCATTGGCACTCTTGATCGATCCTGGCGAGTACAGGCGCTCATGGGAAGTGCGCCGTGGCGCGGGCAGTCACCGCCTCATGTTCCACGTGGAACATTCCGGGCCGGAGGGTGAAAACGCCCAGGTGGGTTCGCACGGACAACGCAATGTTCGGAACGGCCGACGTCGAGGGTTCCAAGTGACGCAGGGCCGCGCGGCCTGAGGGTGTTCCACGTGGAACAGTGGGTGCGCCGCAGTTACGGCACCAGACTGCGGGGCGCGCTGGACTGGCTGGGGCTACCGCTGCATGTGACCGCGCCGCTGCGCGCAATGCTCGGCCGATCAAGGTTCCGGTACAGGATCCCGCTTCCTGATGGCCGTCTACCAGGGCCAGGTGCCATTCGAGTGTTCGGGGTCCACGATGTTCCACGTGGAACATAGCGGCTCAGCATTCCCGGCGCGATCCTCTGGTGGAGTCCTCTCGGAGTGTTCCACGTGGAACACCAGGCTCTCCGTCGACGGCCGCCTCGAGCCGCCATGGTCATGCACCCGCCAAGCGTGATCGTCAGGGGCGAGCACAGCGTGAATCTGCGGCGCTCGAGGCGCCGTTGCGATCGTCGCGTCGCTGCCTGCGGCGCCTAAGTACCGCGAGCGATCGACGATCCGTTGGTGGGTGTCCGACTCCCCGTCATTCCCCGCCATTTCTCAGCCTGCGCGAGTTCTGGCTTGCTGACGCGTGTCTGCCATCGCCAGGCGTCATTCGTGCGATTGGGCCTACCATGTTCCACGTGGAACCGCCTAGGCTCTCGGCTCGAGCCGCCATGGTCATGCGCCTGCCAAGCGTGATTGCCAGCGCGAGCACGGCGCGAATCTGCGGCGCTCGAGGCGCCCTTGCGGCGGCTTCAGTGGTGCCCGCGCTCCGGTTGCGGTGGATGTCCCGGCTCGAGCGCCCAATGAGCGGCTCCTTCGCGGTCCGTGGGGGCTGAGTACCGCGATCCGCCGACGATCCGGTCGTAGGTTTTAGATCCGGGCGCTGGGGCCGTGTTTCGACGGCATCCTGGCCGGCGGCCACCAGTTTTCTGCCGCCCTCGCAGCCCATGGATGTCCGGGTCCAAGTGCCTGGGATCAAAGCGCCGCCGGCGCACCTGGCGCCGCGATGACGGGTTTCCATCCGGGGGCGCGCGGACTGCCCAGCTCCGCCCGCTTGTCCTCGGGTGGGGACAAGCGGGCGCTTGGGGCTCATGGGTGTCCTGAACCATCCGCTATCCGCTTGGTGGCTGATGGGTGTCCTGATCCATTCCAATCTCATCCCCGCGGGGTCGATCGCGCGGCGTGAGCGCGAGTGGGTGTCCAAGTCGGCAGTGGGCGTTGATGGGTGTCCAGACAAGCCGTTGGGATTGATAAGGGTCCAGATAGGTCGCCTGCCCGTGGGGCCGATCGCGCGGGGTGAGGGTGGTGGGTGTCCACATCCGGGCCACATCCGGGCCGGGCTCGGGGACGCCTGGGCGCTCGGGGCTGATGGTGTCCCGGTCCCACCGATCCAAGCGACTTCCAGCCGCGCCGAGACGCAGCGCCAGGGTGGGTGTCCAGATCCGGGCGTCCTCGCCGGGCGAGCAGGGCGCGATGGGTGTCCAAGTCGGCCGTCTAGATCCCGCGTACCCGCGTCCCGATGCTGTGGATAGTTTGGGGAAAACGTCTCGCGCCGGCGCCGGCCCCATGGTCGAGCGGGCGTTGTTGCCGGTCCGCCTGTACGTTCTTCCAGGGTTCGCCTACCGGGTGGATGTTCCACGTGGAACGAAGGGGAGCTTCCGACCAATGGTATAATTCAGCACCGAAACTCCCAGGCCGACACATGACAGATCCAACCGATTCGAACG
>QGUO01000536.1 GCA_003242495.1 Pseudomonadota bacterium
TCGATGCACAGGTGGGTGACGAGATCACGCTGCTCGTGCCCGTCGTCGGTCCGCAGGGCAGCGGCGCGGTCGCGGGTGTCGATCTGCAGGCCCGCGCGCGCAGCTTCCTGGTGAGCGGCATCTTCGAGGTCGGCCTGCCCGACCACGACAACACGCTCGCCATGATCCACCTGGAGGACGCCGCCGCCCTGGCCGGCACCGATGGCGCACCGGGCGGGCTGCGCATCGAGTTCACGGACATCTTCCTTGCGCCCGTCCGCGCCCAGCAGATCGCCCGGCAGCTCGAGGCCGCGGCGCAGGTTCCCGGTGCGCCCGGGCAACCGTCGGGCTTCGCGGTGAGCGACTGGTCGAAGGAGCATGCGAGTTACTTCCGCGCGGTGCGCATCGAAAAGACCATGATGACGCTCATCATGATGCTGGTCGTGGCGGTGGCCGCCTTCAACATCGTCGCCGCGCTGGTCATGGTCGTGAACGAGAAGCGCACCGACATCGCCATCCTGCGTACCGTGGGCCTCAGTCCGCGTGCGGTGCTGGGCGTGTTCGTCACACAGGGCGTGTTCATCGGCTGGTTCGGGGCGCTGCTCGGGCTCGCGCTCGGGCTGACGCTGGCGCTCAACGTCGAGACCATCGTGCCGGCGCTCGAAGCGTTCTTCGGCGTGCGCATCATGGATCCGAGCGTGTACGTGATCAGCACCATTCCCTCGGAAGTGCGTTGGCAGCAGGTCGTGGGCTTCACGGCTGCCGCTTTGATCCTGACCGTGCTGGCGACCATCTACCCGGCACTGCGCGGCGCGGCCACCGAGCCCGCCGAGGCCCTGCGCTATGAGTAGCCGGGCCGCCCCCGGCGCAGGACGCCGCACGCTCTACGAGCTGTTGATCGGTCGGCGCTATGTGCGCTCGAGCCGGGCGAACCGTTTCCTCTCGTTCATCTCGGTGATCTCCATGGTCGGGGTGGCCATCGGCGTGGCGGTGCTGATCGTGGTCCTCTCGGTGATGAACGGCTTCGAGCACGAGTTGCGCAACCGCATCCTCAGCCTCACCTCGCACGCGACCATCAGTGCCTTCGGCGCGGGGCTGAGCGACTGGCAGGGGACGGCGAACCTGGCGCGCGAGCATCCCGAGGTCCTCGCTGCCGCGCCATACATCGAAGAGCAGGCGCTGCTCATCGCGGGCGATCGCAGCAGCGGCGCCGCGCTCACCGGCGTGTTGCCAGAGCAGGAGGCGCGCGTCTCCGACGTGGCGAGCAAGATGGTGAGCGGCAGCTTCGCGGCGCTCGAGCCGGGCAGGTTCGGCATCGTGCTCGGCGCGGAGCTCGCCAAGGCGCTCGGGGTCGGGCTCGGGGGCCGGGTGCTGGTCGTCACCTCGCGGGGCCGGGTGACCCCGGTCGGCGTGGTGCCGATCTGGCGCTCGTTCCGCGTCGTCGGCACCTTCGCGGCCGGCATGTACGAGTTCGATCGCAATCTCGCTTACGTGCACATGGCCGATGCGGGCAAGGTCTATCGCATGGGCGACCACGCCAGCGGGTTGCGCTTGAAGCTGGCGGACATGTTCCAGGCGCCGCGGGTGGTGCGCGAGATCGATCAGGCGCTCGGCGGCGGGTACTTCGTGGACGACTGGACCCGCCGGCACGCGAATTTCTTCCAGTCCATCCAGCTCGCCAAGTCCATGCTGTTCTTCATCCTGTTGCTGGTCGTGGCGGTGGCGGCCTTCAATATCGTCTCGACGCTGGTGATGGTGGTGAAGGACAAGCAGGCGGACATCGCCATCCTGCGCACCATCGGCGCCGGTCCGCGCAACATCCTCGCGATCTTCATGACACAGGGGACCTTCATCGGCATCATCGGCACGCTCGCCGGGGTGCTGCTGGGGGTGACGATCGCGTTCAATCTGCAGGAGCTGGTGCACGCGCTCGAGCGTGCGCTCGACACGCAATTCCTGGACGCGAGCGTGTATTTCATGAGTGACCTGCCGGCGCTGGTGCAATGGCGCGACGTGGCGCGCATCAGCGCCACGGCGTTCGGGCTGTGCCTGCTGTCGACGCTGTACCCGTCCTGGCGCGCGGCGCGGACCCAGCCGGCCCAGGCGCTGCGTCACGAGTGAGCAACGAGGTTGGGTGACATGCGTTCGCGAGAGAGGGTTTGATGCCTGACGATCCCGTCCTGTCCTGCAGCGGTCTCATCAAGCATTTTCAGCAGGGCGATGCCCGGATCGAAGTGCTGCGGGGCATCGATCTGGCCGTGCGGCCCGGCGAGCGCATGGCCATCGTCGGCGCCTCCGGCTCCGGCAAGACCACGTTGCTGCAGTTGTTGGGCGGTCTCGATCTGCCGACGGCGGGCACGGTGCGGATCGCCGGCGAGCCGGTGCATGAGCTGTCGGACACGGCACGCGGGGCGCTGCGCAACCGCGCGCTCGGCTTCGTCTACCAGTTCCATCACCTGCTGCCGGAGTTCTCGGCGCTCGAGAACGTGGC
>QGUO01000537.1 GCA_003242495.1 Pseudomonadota bacterium
CCCGAGACGCGGCGCCTGGCCGGTGCGGAGTTCGGGACGAGCCTGTCCGCTGCCGACCGGGAGGGTACGCGCAGGAACATGCTTGGCGCGGCCGTGCTCGACGCCGGGCGTCACCCCAGGGTCGAGATGCGCTCGAGCGCCGTGTCCGGCAGCCTGCCCAAGGTCACCGCGCAGACCTGGATCACCCTCAGGGGTGTCAGCCGCGAGGTGCAGGTGCCGGCCGCCGTCAGCCTCGACGGTCCCAGGCTCACGGCGACCGGTGAGTTCGAGATCGAGCAGTCGGCCTTTGGCATCGAACCGTTCACGGCGGCGCTGGGCGCGCTCTCCGTGCAGGACCGGGTCACGATCCGTTTCGAGATCGCCGCCGACGAGGTGCTCGCGCCGGGGAGGTGAGACGGTGCCGTGTCAAATCCTGGCGGCGTCCAGCCAATCCTGCTGGCGATGCTCTGCCGGTGGGGTGACGCAGGCGGCGTTCTCGAGCATGAGCAGCCGGCGCTTGACGTCCAGGCCGCCGCCGAAGCCGGTGAGCGTGCCGTTCGAGCCGATCACTCGATGACAGGGCACCACGATGGGCAGCGGGTTGCTGCCGTTCGCCAGACCCACGGCGCGCGCTGCGCGCGGTCGGCCGATGCGCTGTGCCAGTTGTGCATACGAAATCGTGGTGCCGTAAGGAATCGTCCTCAGCGCCCGCCAGACCTCCTGCTGGAAGGGTGTGCCCGCCGGTGCGAGCGCCAGGTCGAACTCGCGCCGCTCGCCGGCGAAGTACTCCGCGAGCTGCCTGACGGCCGTGCGGAAAGGCGCGGCATCGGCAATCCAGCCAGCCGCCGGCGCGCACGGTCGCGGGCCGGCCTGGAAGTGAATGAGCGTGAGGCGCTCGCCGTCGGAGGCGAGCAGCAGCGCGCCAATGGGTGTGGCGATCTCATGCCAGTACGTGGTGCGCACGGTGGCGTTCCTCCTGACCTTCGCCTGCACATTATGGTACTGGCGTCGCGCGTGACCGGCCGTTTTCGGACGCGGTCGCCATGCTGGCCGGCGATGCGCGCCCGGCGCCCCGCGGCCGCAGCGACCGACCAGGTCCGAAAACGGCTGGTGGGTGTCCGGCGCCGGGCGTATCGTCGCGCCCATGCAGGAGATACTCGGTCTCGATCCGCACGCGTTGCGGCGCGCGCGCCTGAGTCGCGATCCGCGCTTCGATGGCAAGTTCTTCGTCGCCGTGACGTCGACGGGCATCTATTGCCGGCCCATCTGTCCGGCGCCCGCGCCAAAGGAAACGAACGTGCGCTACTACGCGACGGCCGCGGCGGCGGCCGCAGCCGGCTTCCGGCCTTGCCTGCGTTGTCGGCCCGAGGCCGCCCCGGGGACGCCGGCCTGGCTGGGCACGTCTGCAGTGGTGCGTCGCGCGCTGAGCATGATCCAGGACGGCGTGCTGGACGAGATCCCGGTGGCAGAGCTTGCCGCACGCATGGGGCTGGGTACGCGCCATCTGCATCGCTTGTTCGTGCGTCATGTGGGGGCATCGCCCATCGTGCTCGCGCAGACGCGCCGCTTGCATTTCGCCAAGCGTCTGCTCGACGAGACCGACCTGCCGATCACGCAGGTCGCGCTTGCCGCCGGGTTCGGCAGCGTGCGTCGCTTCAATGCCGCGTTCAGTCGCGCCTACCGGCGTGCGCCGCGCGAGCTGCGCCGCCAGCGTCGTCCTCGGCTCGCGCCCGCCGAAGGCGCCGACATCGTGCTGCGGCTGGCGCTGCGTCCGCCCTATGACTGGCCGCAGGTGCGTGACTTTCTGGCCGCACGCGCCGTGCCCGGCGTGGAGTCCGTCGACGAGCACGGCTACACCCGAACGGTGCGCACGCCCGGCGGCCATGCCATCGTGCGCGTACGCCCCGTGCGAGGCGCAGCGGCGCTCGAGCTGCGCGTTCGGGGCGCGGAGCCCACCGCGTTGTTCCAGATATCCAGCGCCGCGCGCCGCATGTTCGATCTTGCTGCCGACCCGGCTGGCATCGCCCGGGCGTTCGAGTCCGATCCCTTGCTGGGCCCGTTGGTGAAGCGCCGGCCGGGCCTGCGCATACCGGGCGCGTGGGATGCGTTCGAATGCGCCGTGCGTGCAGTGCTCGGTCAGCAGGTGAGCGTCGCCGCCGCGCGCACGCTCGCCGCGCGGCTCGTGGCGCGAGCGGGCGAGCCGCTTGCCGATGCGCCCGATGGCCTGACGCATTTGTTTCCGCGGCCAGAGGCGCTCGCCGCCGCGAATCTCGACGGACTTGGAATCACCGGCACGCGCATCGCGGCTTTGCGAGCGCTGGCGGGCGCCGTGGCCGGGAACACGCTGGACTTCTCCGCGGACGTGCAGGAGGTCGTGGCGAAGCTGGCCTCCCTGCCGGGGTTCGGCATCTGGACGGCACAGTACGTGGCCCTGCGCGCGCTCGGCGAGCCCGACGCGTTTCCTTCGGGCGACCTGGTGCTAC
>QGUO01000112.1 GCA_003242495.1 Pseudomonadota bacterium
GCTCACGTCGAGGACCGCCGCGGCGGCGCGGGCGAGCGTGGAGCGCACCTTGCCCGTCATGGCGATGAGCGGCACATCCATGCGCTTGATCACCGGGAGGATGCTGACCAGCTCGGCGGTCTCGCCAGAGTTGGAGATCGCCAGCACCACGTCCTGGGCGGTGATCATGCCGATGTCGCCATGGCTGGCCTCGGCCGGGTGCAGGAAGAATGCCGGCGTGCCCGTGCTGGCAAGGGTCGCCGCGACCTTGTTGCCGATGTGGCCCGACTTGCCCATCCCGGTCACCACCACGCGGCCGGTGCAGTCGTGCAGCAAGCGACAGGCGGTCACGAAGCCGCCGTCGAGCCGCGCCTGCAGAGCCTGAACCGCGGCGACCTCGATGGCCAGCACGCGGCGGCCGCGCGCGAGCATGCGTTCCGGATCGAACTGATTTGTCATTGCCGAATCATAGCGCGAGCCCCGCGCTTGCGGGGGCGGAAGCGCGAATGGTGCTAATATGCCACCCATGAATCCAGCAGAAGTTGCAGCTTTGATCGAAGCCGGCCTGCCGGGCGCGCAGGTGCGCGTCGCCTCGCCGGACAATACCCACTACGAAGCCGTCATCGTCGCGCCGCAGTTCGCGGGCAAACGCACCATCGCCCGTCACCAGATGGTGTATGCCGCGCTGGGCTCGAAGATGGGCAATGAGATCCATGCGCTCAGCATGCGGGTGTACGCGCCGGGCGAGGAGGGCGCCCCCGGGGCCGATGAATAGCCCGGGCCAGATGAATAGTCCGGGCCGGACCCCGGGTCGGGTTTAGCGCTCGGGCGGAGACCACCGTTTGGACAAGCTGCAGATCCACGGCGGCATCCCCCTTGCGGGCGAGGTGCGCATCTCGGGCGCGAAAAACGCGGCGCTGCCGATTCTCGCCGGTACGCTTCTGGCGGAGGGGCCGGTCTCGGTGGGCAACGTCCCGCACCTGCGCGACGTCACCACCATGATCGAGCTGCTCGGCAACATGGGCGTCGACGTGACCATCGACGACAAGATGCGCGTGGAGGTCGATGCCGGCAGGATCCGCGAGTGCGTCGCTCCCTATGACCTCGTGCGCACCATGCGCGCCTCGATCCTGGTGCTCGGACCGCTCGTGGCGCGTTTCGGCCGCGCCGACGTGTCGCTGCCCGGCGGCTGCGCCATCGGGGCGCGCCCGGTGAATCTGCACCTCGCCGGGTTGGAGGCGATGGGGGCGGATATCCAGGTCGAGAACGGCTACATCCGCGCGCGTGCGCAACGGCTGCGGGGCGTACGGCTGGTGCTCGAGACGGTCACGGTCACCGGCACCGAGAACCTGCTCATGGCCGCCACGCTCGCCGAGGGCGAGACCGTGATCGAGAACGCGGCACGCGAGCCGGAGGTGGTGGATCTCGCCGAGTTCCTGAACGCGATGGGCGCGAAGATCCGCGGCGCCGGCACCGATCGCATCGTGGTGGAAGGCGTCGAGCGCCTGCGCGGCACGCGTCATGACGTGCTGCCGGACCGTATCGAGGCCGGCACTTACCTGTGTGCGGCGGCAATCACCGGCGGTCGCGTGAAAGTGAAGGGCGCCCGGGCCGAGCATCTGGACGCCGTCCTGCTCAAGCTCCAGGAGGCGGGCGCCAGCATCGAGGTGGGCGACTCGTGGATCGCGCTCGACATGCAGGGGCGGCGGCCGCGCGCGGTCGACGTGCGCACCGCGCCCTATCCGGCGTTCCCGACCGACATGCAGGCGCAGTTCGCTGCGCTCAACGCGGTCGCCGAGGGAGTGGCGACCATCACCGAGACCGTGTTCGAGAACCGTTTCATGCACATGCTGGAGATGCGGCGTCTGGGCGCCGACATCCGCATCGAGGGCAACACCGCCATCGTGCGCGGGGTGCCGAGCCTGACCGCCGCGCCGGTCATGGCGACGGACCTGCGCGCCTCGGCGAGCCTGGTGCTTGCGGGGCTGGTGGCGCGCGGCGCCACCGACGTGCATCGCATTTACCACATCGATCGCGGTTACGAGTGCATCGAGGAGAAGCTCCAGCAGCTCGGTGCACAGATCAAGCGCCTGCCCGGCTAGGACGGCGGCCGGGCCGGCGCATCAGGCTCCGGCGCCGAGGGCGCGCTCGGCGAGCGTGGCCTCGAGCTCCAAAGGCTGATTGCCGCGTCGTCCACGGATCTGCACCGTCGCACCGGGCGGCATCGCGGCGACCCGGTTGAGTGCCTCCAGATCATTGACCACCGCCTGGCCGTTGATATGTGTGATCACGTCGAAGCGCCGCAGTCCGGCGCGCGCCGCCGGCCCGTCGGGCTCGACGTCGAGCACCACCAGCGCCGCCGGCGGGTCGAGGCCCAGCGCCGCTGCACGCTCGCGCGGCAGGGTGTCCGAATCGGTCACACCCAGCCAGCCGCGCCGCACGCGGCCGTGCTCGAGGATCTGCTCGAGCACGCCACGTACCATGTTCACCGGAATCGCAAAGCCGATGCCCTCCGTGCCGAGCGCCTGCGCCGGCACCGCCGTGTTGATACCGACCAGTTCGCCTTCGATGTTGATCAGCGCGCCGCCCGAATTGCCGAAATTGATGGCCGCGTCGGTCTGGATGAAGTCCTCGAAGGTCGTCACGCCCAGCCGACCGCGCCCGGTGGCGCTCACGATGCCTTGCGTGACCGTGTGACTCAGGCCGAGGGGATTGCCGATGGCGAGCACCAGGTCGCCGGGGCGCAGCTCGTTGGAGCGCCCGAGCGGCATGACGGGCAGGTCCGGCAGGTCGATGTGCAGCACGGCGAGGTCGGTTTCCGGGTCGACGCCGACGATGCGCGGTGTGGCGACGCGCCCGTCGTCCAACTGCACGCGGATCTCGGTGGCGTTGCTGATCACGTGATAATTGGTGACGATGTTGCCCGCCCGGTCGACGATGACGCCCGAGCCGAGGCTGCCTTCCACACGCTGGCGCACCATGGGCAGGTCGCGGCCGAACAGCGTCGCCCGCGAGGGGCGGACCTGCCGCGCCACCACGCGGGCCGTATAGATGTTGACGACCGCCGGGCCGGCGCGTGCCACGGCGTCGGCGAACGAACGGCGCGGGGCTTCAGGCGGCGGGATGGCCGGATGGGACGGCGCGGGCAGGGCCGCCGCAGGCGGCTCGCTGGCCACCGAACGGCCGAAGAGGTCCGGGCGCAGCAGGTACAGCGCGCCCGCGATGGCCAGGCCCAGCAGCGACCATTTGAACCACCAGCTCACGGCAGGGACCGCTGCGCGGCGCGCAGGAAGGGGGCTCGGGCCCGCGGCGCGGGCCATGCAGCGGGGACAGTCGGGTTCATGGCCGGGACGCTTCTAAGCGCCGTGGACGATGTGTGTATAATGCGCAATTCCTTGAGTCTTTGAAACTCACGTCTGGCGCGGTCGACTGCGGCGGTTACCTTCCTCGGGAGCACCATGTTTCTCGGCGAGGTCCTTCGGCGGCTTGTTCGACAGGGAGCGCTGCGCAGCGGTGTGTCCGCATGATGCGGGTCGCACCATGAACGTAGTCTGTATGGAGTCTGATTCAGGGTCGGGCGGACGGTGACTGCCACCGGGGAATGCCGGGTATGGGCGGGCAGCGCAGCCGCAACGGGCCTGTGGAGAGATTGGATGAGTGCAGAAGCTGAAGAGATCGAAGGCGGTCGACGGCATTTCCTGCTGGTCGCCACCACCGTGACGGGGCTGGCCGGCGCAGCCTTGACAGCCGTGCCGTTCCTGGCCTCATGGCGGCCGAGCGCGCGCGCCCAGGCGCTCGGCGCGCCGGTCGAGGTGCCCATCGGCAAGGTGGAGCCCGGCTCCATGATCAAAGTCGAATGGCGTGGGCAGGCGATCTTCATCTTGCGGCGCACGCCGGAGATGCTGGCCACGCTCGAGGACCCGGCGCTGACCGGTCAGCTGCGCGACCCGGACTCGAAGCAGTCGGAGCAGCCGGAATACGCGCAGAACACGGCGCGCGCGGCGCGGCCGGAGTTCCTGGTGGTGGTGGGCGTGTGCACCCACCTCGGCTGCGCACCCATCGGCCGCTTCCAGCCGCGTGACGCCGAGCTCGGCGCCGACTGGCGCGGTGGCTTCTATTGCCCGTGCCATGGTTCGAAGTTCGACCTGGCAGGCCGCGTCTTCAAGGACGTGCCGGCCCCGACCAACCTGCGGGTGCCGCCCTATCGCTTCCTCAACGAGAGCACCCTGCTCGTCGGTTCCGATACGGAGGTGGCGTGATGAGTGCCGCCCAGTCTTCCAACGTCTCTGCTGCTGAATCCCGCAAGGGCTCGCTGACGGCCTGGATCGACGCGCGTTTCCCCATGACGCGCATGTTCAAGGAGCACGCGAGCGAGTACTACGCGCCGAAGAACTTCAACTTCTGGTACTACTTCGGCTCGCTGGCGCTCGTGGTGCTGGTGATCCAGATCGTCACGGGCATTTTCCTGACGATGAACTACAAGCCGTCGGCGGAGGATGCCTTTGCGTCCGTCGAGTACATCATGCGCGACGTCGACTGGGGCTGGTTGATCCGTTACATGCACTCGACCGGTGCCTCGGCGTTCTTCATCGTCGTCTATCTGCACATGTTCCGCGGCCTGATGTACGGCTCGTACAAGAATCCGCGAGAGCTCATCTGGATCTTCGGCATGTTGATCTATCTGTGCCTGATGGCCGAGGCGTTCTTCGGCTATCTGCTGCCCTGGGGCAACATGTCCTACTGGGGCGCGCAGGTGATCGTGTCGCTGTTCGGCGCCATTCCGTTCGGCATCGGTGAGGTGCTGGTCGACTGGATCCGCGGCGACTATTACATCTCGGACATCACGCTCAACCGCTTCTTCGCGCTGCACGTCATCGCGCTGCCGCTCGCCCTGGTGTTCCTGGTGATCGCGCACATCCTGGCGCTGCACGAGGTTGGCTCCAACAATCCCGACGGCGTGGAGATCAAGAAGCTCAAGGGACCGGACGGCCGCCCGGTGGATGGCATTCCGTTCCATCCGTACTACACCGTGAAGGATCTGGTCGGGTTCATCGTGTTCGCGGCACTGTTCGCCAGCGTGGTGTTCTTTGCGCCGGAGATGGGCGGCTACTTCCTCGAGCACGCCAACTTCGATCCGGCCGATCCGCTGCTGACGCCCGAGCACATCGCGCCCGTGTGGTACTTCACACCGTACTACGCCATCCTGCGCGCCGTGCCGAACAAGCTGCTCGGCGTGGTGCTGATGGGCGCGGCGGTGCTCATCTTCTTCTTCTTGCCGTGGCTCGACCGCGCGAAGGTCAAGTCGATCCGCTATCGCGGCTGGATCTTCAAGACGTTCCTGTTCGCTTTCGCGACGAGCTTCATCGCGCTCGGCTACCTCGGCCTGCAGCCGGCCACCGAGGGCTACACGCTCGCCGCGCGCGTGTTCACGGTGGTTTATTTCGCCTTTTTCCTGCTCATGCCCTGGTACAGCAAGATCGACAAGACCAAGCCGGTACCGGACAGGGTGACTTACCATGCGCATTAAGAAGATCTTCCTGGGACTGGCCGCGGGCACGCTCGCGGCCCTGCCGGCCGCGCTGTGGGCGGCTGCGCCCGCGGGCGCCCTGCAGCCGGCCAACAATGACGTCAGCAACCAGGCCTCGCTGCAGCGCGGCGCACGCAATTTCGTGAATTACTGCCTGGGCTGTCATTCGGCGCGCTACGTACGCTATAACCGTATCGCCGCCGACCTCGGACTCACCGAGGCGCAGGTGGAAGAAAATCTCATGTTCACCGGCGAGCGCGTGCACGACACCATGGAGATCGCGATGAACCGCGAGGACGCGGCGCGCTGGTTCGGCACCGTGCCGCCCGATCTGTCGCTGATCGCGCGCAGCCGTGGCACGGACTACCTGTACAGCTTTTTGAAGTCGTTCTATCTCGATCCGAGCCGGCCGACCGGGGTGAACAACGTGGTCATGCCCATGACGGCCATGCCGCACGTGCTGTGGGACCTGCAGGGCTACCAGCAGGCCGTGTACGAGGGCGAGACCGACGCTTCGGGCAACGTCGAGAAGCGCTTCAAGACGCTGGAGTTGGCGCAGCCCGGCACGATGTCGCCGCAGGAGTTCGATCAGTTCGTGCGCGACACGGTGAACTTCCTCGATTACATCGGCGAGCCGATGCAGCTCGAGCGGCGCAGCCTCGGCTTGCGCGTGCTCGCCTTCTTGCTGGTGTTCTTCCTGTTCGCGTACTTCTTGAAAAAGGAGTACTGGAAGGACGTGAAATGATTCGAGGCGCCGCAGCATGACGCAGTCGGCGCCGCGGACGGTCCGTTCATCTTCCGTCAAGCAGGGTGCGCCGACGTGATGACGCTGTTCTCCAAGGCCGACGATCCGTGGAGCCACCGCACCAGGCTGGTGCTGGCGGAGAAAGGCATTCAGGTCGAGATCATCGACTTGCAGGACGGCAACCTGCCGGAAGACCTGCTCGACCTGAATCCTTACAACAGCGTTCCCACGCTGGTCGACCGCGAGTTGGTGTTGTACGACTCGCGGGTCATCATCGAGTACCTGGACGAGCGCTTCCCGCATCCGCCGCTCATGCCCGTCGATCCGGTGGCGCGGGCGCAGTTCCGCCTGGCGCTGTATCGAATCGAGCGCGACTGGTACGAGCTCGCGCGCCAGATCGACGATCCGGCCGACCGCAAGCTCGGGCAGACGGCGCGCAAGGTGCTGCGTGACTCCATCCTGGCGAGCGCCGACGTCTTCGCAGCCAAGCCCTACTTTCTGTCGGACGAATTCTCGCTGGTCGACGCCACCATTGCGCCTATCCTGTGGCGACTGCCGGCATGGCAGATCGACCTGCCGCTCCAGGCGCAGGCGGTGGAGCGCTATGCCAACCGTATCTTCGCCCGCCCCGCATTCAGGCGCAGCCTGTCGCGGGTCGAGCAGGACATGCGAGCGTGATGATGACGACACCCCCGCTCAAGCCGCGCAGGCCCTATTTGCTGAGGGCCATGCACGAGTGGATCAACGACAATGCCCACACCCCGCATCTGGTGGTCGATGCCACGGTGCAGGGGGTCGAAGTGCCGCGCCAATACGTTCAGGACGGCAAGATCATCCTGAACGTGAGCTATGCGGCGACCCACGGCCTCGTGCTCGGCGACGAGTACGTGCGCTTTCGCGCGCGTTTCGGCACGGCCACCCACGACGTCGCGGTGCCGATCGCAGCCGTGCTCGGCATCTATGCGCGCGAGACGGGACAGGGAATGATCTTTTCCGAGGCGGACGCGCCACCGCCGCCGGCAGGCGCGGGACAGGGGCCGTCGCAGGGCGCGGACAATGCGCCCCCGGCCGAGCCCAGGCGCGGCCGGCCGACGCTCAAGGTCGTGAAGTAGCTGCGTAGGGCAGGGCGCAGCCGGCGCCTGTCGGCGACCCGTGACCGCTGCACCGAGGGGACGATCCGGAGCGCGCCGCGCCGGGCGCGGCTCCCGCCCGCCGGGTGCCATGCCGGCGTGCGCCGTGGATCACGGATTGAGGCGCGTGGCCGTCCAGGGCCCGCCGCGCAGTGCGTCCTCGCCCCAGGGCTCGAGGGTGCGCCGCCAGACGGCCCGCTCGTGCACGCGCCCAGGCCCGGCAATCCATAGTTCGAGCGTTTCGATCCACAGCCGATAGCCCCCCCAATGCGGCGGTCGGGGGATGTCGGCATCGCGAGCGTCGTCCGCGATGCCGAAGCGCGTCATGACCTCGCGCACCTGTGCGGCCAACGCCGCGCGTGTGGCCAGGGGCTCGCTCTGGCGGCTCGCCCAGGCGCCGATACGGCTGTCGAGCGGCCGGCTGGCGAAGTACCGGTCGCTCTCCTCGACAGGCGAGCGGGTCACGGGGCCTTCGATTCGCACCTGGCGCCCGAGCGCGTCCCAATGCAGCACTGCCGCGGCGCGCGGGTTGACCGTCAGCTCGCGGCCTTTGCGGGACAGATAGTTGGTATAGAACACCACGAAGCCTGGATCGGTCGCCAGGTGCTTGCAGAGCACCACCCGCGCTGCCGGCGCACCATCCGGCCCGACCGTGGCGATCACCATCGAGTCCGGGTTTGGCTGCAGGCGGCGCGTGCGCGCCTCGTCGAGCCAGCGCGCAAAAATCTCCAACGGGCTGTCGGGCAGCGGTTCGGGCAGGCCAGTATCGGTCTTCATGCAGGCAGCGCAGGTTGTGTGGGCGGGTACTCTCGTGCGAAATGTACTACCAACGCGCTCCGCTGGTCTCCCATGGGGCAAGTCTGTACATTTCCGTACCGGCCCGGCCCAGGGCACCATCGCACGGGGCCTGGAACGCTCCAACCGACGATACTTGGTGTGATGACACTGGAAGAACTCCGTCTGCGCCTGACGACGCTCGATCGTCAGCTTCTCGAATTGGTGGCGCAGCGCCAGGCGCTCAGCCGTCAGGTGGCGCAGGCCAAGGAAGCCGTCGGGCGAGGCACCCGTGATTATCAGCGCGAGCGCGAGGTGCTGCTGCAGGCGCGGTCCACGGCTGAGTCGCTCGACCTGTCTCCCGAGCTGGCCGAGGAGGTGATGCGTCTGCTGATTCGGGGCTCGCTCACGACCCAGGAGCGCATTCGCGTGGCCGCCGGGGGGCGTGGCAGCGGGCGCTCGGCGCTGGTCATCGGCGGGGCGGGCAAGATGGGGCGCTGGTTCGCGGAGTTTCTCGCCTCGCAGAACTACGACGTCACCATCGCCGATCCCGGCGGCTCGGTCGAGGGGCTCGGATATTGCGCCGATTGGCGCGGCAGCGCGCTCGATCACGATCTGATCGTCGTGGCCACACCGCTCAACGTCGCGAACCAGGTGCTCACGGAGCTGGCGCAGCGCAAGCCGCGCGGCACGGTATTCGACATCGGCTCGCTGAAAACGCCGCTACGCGCCGGCCTCGCGGCATTGCAGGCGGCCGGCTGCCGCGTCACCTCCATTCACCCGATGTTCGGACCGGATACCGAGCTGCTTTCCGGGCGGCACGTGATCTTCGTGGATGCCGGATCGAGCGCCGCGCTCGAGGAGGCACAGGCCTTGTTCGCCTCGACGATGGCCGAGCGCGTGGTCATGAGCCTCGACGAGCACGACCGGCTGATCGCATACGTGCTCGGGCTGTCGCATGCGTTGAACATCGCATTCTTCACTGCGCTCGCGGAAAGCGGCGAGGCGGCGCCGCGGCTCGCCGAGCTGTCGAGCACGACCTACGACGCCCAGGTCGAGGTCGCCGCCAAGGTCGCCGAGGAGAGTCCCGAGCTTTATTTCGAGATCCAGCACCTGAACGACTATGGGCAGGAAGCGCTCAACGCCCTGCGCGACGCGGTCGAGCGGATTTGCCAGGTGGTCGGGTCGGGCGATGCCGCGCAGTTCGCCGCGATGATGCGCCGCGGACGCGAATACCTGGCCGGACGAGCGCGCCGGGAAGCCTGACCATGACGCGCGGGGTCGGACCTGACATGGCACCGTCCGTGCGCCGCGCAAGTTCAAGGCGTGTGCCACCGGACGTGTGTCCGGGACCGCGCGAGTGCGCCGGGCGCGTCAGGCCGCGGCCCGACCCGGCTCCAAATGGGCGGCCGAGGGT
>QGUO01000538.1 GCA_003242495.1 Pseudomonadota bacterium
TGCCCGTCCATGCCGTTCGGCACCAGGACGTTGCTGAGCATCTCGTAAGCGACGGCCTTGAGCGCGACCTCCAGGCGGCGTCGCGCGCGGTACTCGCGCCAGCGCCGGCCGCCCCAAAGGCCCAGCCCCACGACCAGCGCAGCCGGTAACGCGGGCCAGACCCATGCGGGGATCGTCGGTACCGACATGTCGGCCGTTATCGTCCCTGCAGTTGCGCGCGCAGCGCCTCGAGCGTGGGCTCGAGCTCGGTTTCCTGCCGCGGCAACGCCAGCAGGCGCTCCAGACTGGGCGGTACCGGCACTTCCCTGCCGATCAACGGCTCGACCACCTCGTCGAACTTGGCCGGATGCGCCGTCGCCACGACCACCCAGTGGCCGCGCGCGCCGCGCGCGAGCAGGCGCCGGAACGTCTTGGCCGCCGTGGCGGTATGCGGACACCAAATGCGTTCGAGTTCGTGGGAATCACGCCGGATGGTGGCGCGGATCTCGATGTCGTCGACCAGGGAGGCATTCACCTGCGCCTGCAGCTCCTCGAAATCCGGATGCAGCGCGCGCAGACGCTCCATGTTGCTGGGATTGCCCACGTCCATGGCCGAGGCCAGGGTGGCGACGCTCGGTCGCGGCTTCCATTCGCCGCTGCGCAGGAAGTCGGTCACGGTGGCATTGGCGTTGGTGGCGAGCACGATCTCGCCGAGCGGCAGGCCCACGTGCCGCGCCCACACGGCCGCGAGGGCATTGCCCAGATTGCCGGTGGGCACGATGAAGTTGGCCCGGCGGCCGGTCTCGCGCCACAGCTCCAGCCCGGCCTTGGCGTAATACGACATCTGCGGCAGCAGTCGGCCGATATTGATGCTGTTCGCCGAGGACAGCTCGTGGGTTTCCGCGAGGGCCGGGTCCAGGAAGGCTTCCTTGACCAGCCGCTGGCAGTCGTCGAAGGTGCCGGACACCGCGAAGGTGCGCACATTGCCGCCCCAGCAGGCGAGCTGCTGGGCCTGTCGCTGGGAGACCAGGCCCTTCGGGTAGAGCACCGCGACCTCCACCCAGGGCTTGTTGTGAAAGGCGGCCGCCACGGCTCCCCCGGTGTCGCCCGAGGTCGCCACCAGGATGGTGAGCTTGCGCCCGGCATCGCGCCGGATGCGCCCGAGGCACGCGGCCAGGAAGCGTGCGCCCACATCCTTGAAGGCGCTGGTCGGACCATGGAACAGCTCGAGCACCGACAAGGGCGCCGGCGCCCCGGGCACCGGCACGAGCGGCACGGGGAAGTCGAATGCCTCGGCACAGATGGCGCCGAGCTCCGCGGCGAGCGGGTCGCCGGCAAAGAACGGCTCGAGCAGCCGCTCGGCGATCTGCGGCAGCTCCGTGAGGTCCGCGAAATCCCGCGGCACGCTATGCGGAAAGGACTCCGGGACGTACAGCCCGCCATCGGGCGCAATGCCCCTGGCGATGGCCTGACTGAGGCTCACCCGATGATTGGGGTCACGAGTGCTGATGTAATGCATCACTGGCCACCTGCCAACTGCTCGCGCCGTGGGCGCACGATCCGCTCCACTCAAGACACCAGGCGGGCGCCGACCGCATCGAGCGAGGAAATCCACGCATCGCTCGCGAGACCATGCGCCGCAAAGGCCGCCACCATCGCGTCGCGGATACGCTCCGCGTCGGGCTCCTCGCACCATGCAAAGAGGGTGGGCCCGGCTCCTGAGATCGAGCAGCCGAGCGCACCGTTGCCCAGTGCGGCGGCCTTGACGTCCTTGAACCCCGGAATCAGCGCCTGGCGCTGCGGCTCGATGATCACGTCCTCGAGCGATTCGCGGATCAAGGCGATATCGCCGGTGAAACAGCCGGTCAGGAAGCCGGCCAGGTTGGCCGACTGCCAGATCACGTTCGACAGGTCGATCGAGCGGTCGAGGATCTCGCGCGCCGCGCGCGTCGAGAGCGTCATGTGCGGATGGACCAGCACGCACCGCACGCTCGCCGGGACCGGGATCTGCTTGACGTTGGGATTGTCGATCCCGACGGTCAGGACCAGGCCCCCGTAGAGTGACGGGGCGATGTTGTCGACATGCACGGTGCCGCTGGCCACTTCCTCGCCGCGCATGGCGAACTTGAGCATTTCGAGCTTGGTGAGCCGACGGTCGAGCAGCGCCTCGGTCGCCACCACGGCGGCGACCGCCGAGGCGGCCGAGCCGCCCAGCCCGGAGCCGAGCGGAATGCCCTTCTCGATGACCAGCTCCACGCCGAACTCGAGGCCCAGCTGCTCGACCATGCTCAGCACCGCCATGCCTGCGGTGTTGCGCTGCGGCTCGAGCGGCAGATCCGCCACGCCGCCCTCGATCGCCGCGATGCGCACGCCGCGCGCCGCCGTGCGCCGCGCGCGCACCCGATCGCCGATCGCCTGGAAACTGTGCCCCAGCACGTCGAAGCCGACCGCCACGTTACCGATGCTGGCCGGCGCGAAAGC
>QGUO01000113.1 GCA_003242495.1 Pseudomonadota bacterium
CAATACGCTCATGCATCATCGATGGCATTCGCGCCTATGACAACACCGGCACCCTATGCCCACCGCATCACAGCGAACGCCGATAGATGCGCTGGATACGCCCACCAGAACCACCGACGCACACGCGGCACCTGCACTCGACACCACACCAACAGCGGCACCACGCCCATCACTAGCATCGCGTGCGGCACTCCATTAATCCAACCCAAGCTCGCCAGCGATAACACCGACACAACCGCACTGAGCCAGGTGCGGTACCTCGCACACCATAACAACGATGCCACCACCGCCACGCCCGGCCACGCGAACTCCACTGCCGCCCCGCCCAGCACACCGACAAGCAAGCTTAACAACGCATGCGTACACGACGTTGACCTATCCAACCCAACGAACACCGACACACCGAACGCATAGGTAAAAAACACGTTTAAGCAAAACGCATCACGCAACAGCACACAAGGCACCTGCGCAACCGCCCCAAACGCCAGCAACCGCCACACGCAACGCTCACACGCGTCCGAACCAGGTGCTCGAGCCAAACCCACCGCCAGCGACACAGCGAACAACGGAAAGCACACCCGGCCCGCCAAGAATGCCCATTCCCACGCCCCGCCAACAACATAAGCGTTCACATGGCCCAGCAGCATCAGAACAAACGCAACCCACTTCGCCGTTTCACTGAACGGAAAAAATCGATCCCACGCCGCGCTCACGATGCCTACCGACTGGGTTATCGGGAACAACGCCATACCGGCAGGCCGGGGACCGGCTTCAGGCCCCACGATCGGTATGTTGAACTTGAGTAGGTTCAGGGAAGCCTGAAGACTGAACGCTCCATTCAACTTAGCTTTCACGTCGCCAAACAAACCGATTGAAGCTGTTATGGAGCCTTGGGCTGAACAACCCGCCTCAGGTGGAACTCCTTGCGGCGCATCCTCTGTCCTACTGCCACCTCCCCCACCAGGGTTACGAGGGTAGTTCGGGCGCGGGCCCGTGAGGGGCGGATCTGGAGTGTCAAAGCACATCGGACCTTGAAAAGTACGTGCAATGATAGTCACGCTATCTGGCCCGTAAGTGGCGTAGGTCCCACTCCAGAGATTGTCCTCCAAATGCAGTGGCGCGCCAGCCCCGTTGGACCCGTGAAGTTGATCGGATCACCGCCGACGTACGCATACAGGTTCAAACCGGCCGCATAGCCAATCGGGTCGGGCTGCAAGAACCGTCCAAGCTCTGGCGAGTACATGCGGGCCTTGTAGTAGTACAGCCCGATCTCGTTCAACCATAACTGCCCGGTGTATCCGAAGCTGTTCGGGCCTGGTGCTTCTGATTCTCCATAGGGCGAGTACTTATGAGTCTGCGTGCCGCTGCTGGAGGCCACGGCAATAATGGAGCCCCGCTCATCGGCGTGTAGGTAGCGCTGATCGGCCGTGCCCGACCCCTCGTACCAAACCAGCGGCCGGTTTGCGCCAGGCGCATGCACGTAACGACGCGCCACGACACCCTCTACGTACTCCACCACAAGATCCTCACCATCGTACAGGAAGTCTCTGGCGGAACCATTACGGGTCAACCGATGCAGCATGCCGAGCGGATCGTACTAGCGGATCGTACTTAAGATTCACGGTATCCGCAGCGGTCGTGGCTGAACGTAGCCGGCTCTCATGATCATAGCCGTAGGTCCAACCGTTGAGACCGGTGTCCAGGTTGCCGAGGCTGTCGTAGCCAAACGGATTCGATCCCGCTTCCGTAAGCTGATTGAGCCCGTTATGCGAATAGCTCACCCCTCATGAATGCCAGGTGTCAGAGTTGGTCCGCGTCGAGCAGAAGCTTGCAGCGGCTCGTGAACAGTTTTCTGTCCAGCACGCGGTGAGCTTCAATGAATGTCTCGAAGTGAGTTTTCGCACTGGCGGTGCGCTCGCAGGGTACATCGCCATACTCGAAGTGCAGCAGACCTCGAATGCACGCATCAGGCACGGCACCCGACACCGCCTCGCCATCGCTGCTCAGATTTCTTCGTGATCGTCCCACCGAAAAGCCGCCCGAGAAGCGTAACCTGTGCCCACCAGAACCCGCCCCATCCCGCTCCCGGAGCCATGATGACCCTTACACAGCTTCCCAACGTAACCGGCGATCTTTTTCGGGCGCCGAGCAACCAGGAGCTCGCTGGTGCGGCACGGTCGACGCATCCACCGCGCATCCTGCTGCTTTACGGCTCGCTACGACAGCGCTCCTACAGCCGTCTGCTGGCCGAAGAAGCCGCTCGGTTGCTGCAGGCCATGGGCGCCGAGACGCGCATGTTCGATCCATCCGGCTTGCCGCTGCCGGACGATGCGCCGGAGACTCACTCGAAGGTACAGGCGCTGCGCCAGCTTGCTCAATGGGCCGAAGGCATGGTGTGGAGCTCCCCCGAACGTCACGGCACGCTGTCGGGAATTCTTAAGACCCAGATTGACTGGATTCCGTTGAGCCTCGGCGCTCTACGTCCGACGCAAGGCAAGACCTTGGCGTTGATGCAGGTGTGCGGCGGATCGCAATCGTTCAATGCAGTCGGTCAGATGCGCGTGCTCGGGCGCTGGATGCGCATGCTCACGATTCCCAATCAGTCTTCCGTACCGAGAGCATTCGATGAGTTCGACGCAGCCGGCCGCATGAAGCCTTCGTCGTATTACGACCGCCTCGTCGACGTGATGGAGGAACTGGTCAAGTTCACGCTGCTCACCCGCGACGTCGCAGGCTACTTGGTCGATCGCTACAGCGAACGTAAGGAAACCGCGGCAGAATCGTTTAGAGGCGTCAACCAGCCGTCGCAGTAATGGGCCGGGCTGAAACGGCACCGCGAGACTGGAACCCCGCGTCGCGCTCGTCTAGGGCAACGCCTCGATGCCGTGCAGCGCGAGCGTCTCGTCCGGGCACACCTGTACCTCGCAGCCGAACGCACGGGCGGTGCGGCTCAACATCGTCACCAGCCAGTGCGCATCCGCCCTGCCCGCCCGATTCACGCGCAGCGCACGCATCTGTGTTGGCACCATGGTCAGCTGCACCAGCGCCCCGGTGGCCATGTCCAATGTCGGGAAGTACATGAGACCCAGATCGGGCCGAAACGCCTCGTAGCCGCCGATGCCTTCATAGTCGTTGAGAAAATCGCCGCAGCCGTAAAGGATGAGCTTGTGCCGGAAGACCTCGATGGTCTTGGGATGGTGCGACGAGTGCCCGTGCACCACGTCGACGTCGGCCGCCTCGATCAAGCGGCGCGCGAAGGCGCGATGCGCCTCGGGCACCTCGTACCCCCAGTTGCCACCCCAGTGCAAGGACATGACGACGATGTCGCCGCGGCGTTTGTGCGCCCGCACCTGCGCTGCGATCCGCTCCACCACGGCCACCGAGAACGATTCCAGCACACACAGCCCGGAGCGCCGTGCAGTCGCCGCCCAGTCGGGGGATACGCCGCTGTCGGTCGCGCCGCACGCAAAGACGAGGATTCGTGCACCGGTGGGCAGGTCGATGTGCGCGGGCATGCAGGCTTGCGCGAGGTCCAGGCCTGCGCCCGCCGTACGCAGGCCTGCATCGTGCAAGGTAGCCAGTGTCTCGTGCAGTCCTTCCCTCCCCCAATCCAGGGTGTGATTGTTGGCGAGCACGCAGCAGTCCAGGCCGGCCACGGTGAGGCACGGCACGTTGGCCGGATGCATGCGATAGTGAATGCCCTTGCCTGGCCAGGCCTGCTCGCTGGTCGTGACCGCGGTCTCGAGATTGACGATGCGTGCGGCCGGGCGCCGACGCTCGAGCTCGCGCAGCGCATCGCCCCAGACATACGCGAAGTCACATGGTCGAGGAATGGGGCCGCTGACGCCCTCGGCGAGCGCCACGTACTCGGTGGCCGAACGCAGGTAGGACTCATAGAGATGCGGCGGGCAGGGATGCGGCAGGATCTGGTCGATCGCGCGGCCGGTCATGACGTCGCCGCACAAGAAGAGCGTGACGCAGTCCTGGGAACCCATATCTGGAGCATGCGGACGCCGCGCGGACACCTGCGGCCATCTTCAACGCGAAGGCGCTGAGAGAAGGTCCGCGCGTCCGACAGGTGCCCCTGTCCGGGCCAGCGCTCTAGCCGTCCCGGTGAGCCGCGCCCGACCCCCTATCGCGGCGCTGGCCGGGCCGGTGAGCAGAGCACCCCGCGAGCCCGAGGGGGGCTCGGAAGTTTGCGGCCCCTCTGGCTTGGGGGATCCCCGCTTGCGGGCGCCACGGGAGCTGGCTATATATACAGCTATCCATCCGGAGCCCGTCCATGACCCGAGATCCCATCCCCCTGATCGAAGCCTCCATCGAGCATCTGCAGGCCCTTTCGGCCGCGTTCGCCCAGGACGTCGCGGACAGTCCCGCGCCCCTGCCGCCGGAGAAGCGCCTGCGCAAGGAAGCGCTCATGGGCATTCGTGTCCTGCTGCCCAAGCTCGAGGCGGCCCGGCGGCTCAGTGGCCTCACCGAGGCACGGCTCGAGCGCTCGATGTGCTCGACCTGTGGTGACTGACCGTCCCCCGAAAGCCGTCCTGGCTTGGTGCCCACCGGTGTATCCGCCGGCCGGCGCCGCCCCGGTTTGCGCGCCCGCGTTTCGCTCGGCCCCGAACACAGGCGGCCCCGGGCGGCCCCGGCGGTGCACAGGACCGACCGTAACCACCGCCCGGTGTCCCAACCGGTCCTGAATCACGGCCCGCGTGTGCAGCGCAGCGTATTCGCCACAATCCGCGTTCCGCCCGCGCACTTTGCGTTGTCAAAAAGCGATGGCGACGACCCCTCGACGAAGGGTCCAGAGCCGCCCCGCACGTACGAATTTTTCCGGCGGAACTGTTCCGAATCGCCGTCGTCTCAAGCCTTGTTTGCCTGGGTTGAGTTTCGAAGTCACTGGAGTATATTCCGGTGCTAGTCGCTTGACCGGCTTAGAGAAAAGCCGACGCGCAAACTTAAAGTAATTTCTCAGGTTTCGCACATTCGTCGTTCGCTCCGCAGCCTTCGGGCCCAGTTCCCGTCCGGCGGACGTACGAGGTGCCGACGCGATTTCGACGGGTGAATTGCATGACCAGCGCTTGGGAGCATTTTTTCGCAGCGACCCTCGTTCTGGCATCCGCTGGGCCGATCAAATATCGCCTGGTCGAGGCCTACCGGAAGCACCTGGAGGAAGTGGACCAGGAGCAACTCCCCAAGGAGATTCGCGAGGAGTTCTCTTCGCTGCGCGATCGCATGCACTGCGTGCCGCCGATGCGCGGCGAAACGGCGGTGCACGCCACGGTGCGCAAGATGTCGGAGATGGAGGCCGGCCGGATGGCGCACCGCATCGTGAACATGCTCGGCGTGATTGCCCGCACGCAGGGCGTACAGCGCCCGATGCTGCGGGCGGTGAACGCTGCCGAGAGTTGAGCGACCGCCGGTCGCTGCGACGCACTCCACTGCCGCTGCGGACCCCTGGCGTGCCCGCCCGGGGCTGAACCGGCACGGCCCGCCCTGGACCGGCGCTGCGTCGGGCGCGGGGCCCGCCCGCTGGCGGCGCGGGCGCGCCCGTTGACCAAGGGGGTGTCAGTCGAGCTTGAAGTCGATGACGTCCCAGCGTGACGTGTCCTCGTGCCGGGCCTGGCGGCGGATGGCGTCGGCGATCTCGCGCTCGTTCCACTCGATGATTTCATCGCCCAGGGCTTCGAGCTGCACGGGCAGCTTCTCCTTGACGCCGAAGAACTCGAGAACGATGACGGGCTTGTCCAGCCCCTTGGCACAGTTCAACTGGAAGTCGATCCATTGCCGATGCTGACGGTACAGACCCGCCGGCACGATGGCCACTTCGGCCATCCCAATTTGTCGCCGCAGCTCGACGCGCATCGCCTCGGCGTCGCCGAGCGCGTTGCCCAGTCGCGCAGGATCCGGATCGCTGCAATTGCGGTAATAGAAATTGTGGGCACTCTCCAGGTACTCGAACACGCGGAGATAATCGTCCGCTTCCTCGAACACGTGGGCGACGAAGACGCGTACTGGGTTTTGTTGGGATATGGTGCTCACTTGCCCTGCCCTGTTGTCTTGCGGATCCAGCGCCGCGCCGCACGTTCCGGCGGCGTTCAGGTGGAGGACATTGTAATCCAATCGCTGGCTTGCGCCCGTTTGGTGCGGTGCCGAGTTCCAGGGAATGACGCACAGCGCGGCTCGCCCCGCTGGGCTAGAATGGCCCGTTGCGACTGCCCTTAAAAACCGGCCGCACGTCGCGTATCTCGCCGACCCCAGATGCGTTTCGTCCTTTACAACATCAGGTATGCAACTGGCACCGGTCCCACATTCCATCTGCCGGTCCCGGGCGCCGGGTACCTGCGCAGCAATGTCCGGGTGCTCGAGCGCATCACGAATTACCTGAAATCGCTCGATCCCGACCTGGTGGGACTGATCGAAGTCGACACCGGCTCGATCCGCTCGGGCCTCGTGAACCAGGCGCGCCAGATCGCCGATTCGCTCGGGCACTACTCGACTTACCAGTGCAAGTACGGTGCGGCCTCGCTCAATCAGTTCCTGCCCATCGTGCGCAAGCAGGGCAATGCCTTCCTGGCGGCGCCGCGGGTCGAGGGCGAGCGGTTTCATTATTTCCAGACGGGCATCAAGCGCCTCATCATCGAGCTCGAGCTCGAGGATGTCTCGATCTTCCTGGTGCATCTGTCGCTGAAGTTCCGCCACCGCCACGACCAGCTGCGACACCTGCATGAGCTGGTCAAGCGCGCCACCAAGCCGGTGATCGTGGCCGGCGACTTCAATACCTTCTGGGGCGATCACGAGATCTATCTCTTCATGGAGGCCTCGGGGCTCAAGAGCGCGAACGAGCGCGGTCTGCCGTCCTATCCCAGCCGCAACCCGCGCAAGGAGCTGGATTTCGTCCTGTACTCCAACGGCATCCAGATCACGCGCTTCGAAGTGCCCGACGTGCGTTTCTCCGACCATCGCCCGCTGGTGTGCGATTTCCAGGTGCGCAAGACGCCCGCCCGCGTGGCATGAGCTGACCCCGGCCAGCGGCCCGGAGGGGTCTCGCTTCGGAGGCGGCTTCCACGGAATCGACTCGTCTGCCGACGCGTGAGGCCGACCCCGCGGGCCGATACCCCGGCGCCGACGCTCGGACCGCTCCGCAGGGCCGATGGTCAACGGGCGCCCCCCGGCACCCGTTCTCGGCGCCGGACTCCCCAGGACCCGATGTCAGGGCCTCGCGGGCCGCGACTGCTTCACGAACGTCGTCCGCCTGCTGCCCTTCTCGGCCCTGGCCGACTCTCCGACCCCACTGCCCCGAGCCACGCTCGCTGTCGGGCTCCCCTACTTGCGGCGGCCGCCCCGAACGACCCCCATGGACGTTGTATTTCGGCGTGTGCAGACTTCCATCCCGGCATTCGCTGCCGCGGCGCGTGCGCCGTGGGCAGGCGACCGACCCGCGAGCGCCGGCCGGGCGTGCAGGTCGTGCCGCGCGGTGCGTACCGCCGCGCCGGCGGTCGACCTGCAACAAGAATGAGTCATCGAGGAGAGAGCCCATGCAAACGTCCGCACCCCCTGACCGCTCCGCCACCACACACTGGAGCCTCTCGGTCGACGGCGAGGGCATTGCGCGGCTCGCCCTCGATCGGGCGGACGCCTCGACCAACAGCCTCTCGCGCGCCGTCATGGAGGAGCTCGGGATGCATCTCGAGTCGCTCGCCCGCCAGCGCCCCCGCGGGCTGTTGATCACGTCCGGCAAGCGCAACGGATTCATCGCCGGCGCCGACATCAGGGAATTCGTCGGCATCGCCTCGGTCGAGGAAGCGCTGCGCATGATCCGCGAGGGCCAGGCGCTGCTCGACCGGCTCGAGGCCCTCGACTGCGTGACCGTCGCGGCCATCAACGGTTTCGCCCTCGGCGGCGGCCTGGAGCTGGCCCTCGCCTGCCGCCATCGCGTGGTGGCCGACGACCCCGCCATCCGCCTCGGCTTTCCCGAGGTGCTGCTCGGCGTGCATCCCGGCCTCGGCGGCACGGTGCGCGCCGTCGCGCTCGCCGGTCCGCTGGCCGCCATGGATCTGATGTTGACGGGCCGCAGCGTAGGGCCGCAGCGCGCCCTCGAGCTCGGCCTGGTGGATCGGCTCGCACCGCCCGCCGAGCTCGAGCAGGTCGCGCGTCGGCTGATCCTCGATCCCCCGCCGCCGCGTCGACCGAGCCTGAAGCATCGCTTCCTGAACCTGGCGCCCGTGCGCTCCATCCTGGCCGGGCAGATGCGCACCCGCGTGGCGCAGCGGGCGCGGCCCGATCACTACCCTGCGCCCTACGCGCTCGTCGATCTGTGGCAGCGCTACGGGGGCAAGGGGCCGCTCGCCATGGAGGCCGAGGCCGCTTCCATGGCCGAGCTGCTGTGCACCCCCACCTCGCGCAATCTGGTCCGCGTGTTCTTCCTGCAGGAGCGCCTCAAATCCGCCGGCAAGTCGAGCGAGGCGCCGGCGCGCCACGTGCACGTCGTGGGCGCGGGCGTGATGGGCGGAGACATCGCCAACTGGTGTGCGTCACGTGGCCTGGAGGTCACGTTGCAGGACCGGGCGCTGGAGTACGTCACGCCCGCCATCGAGCGCGGCCGGAAGTTTTTCGAGAAACGCTTCAAGGACGCGCGCGAGCGCGAGCAGGCCCTGTCGCGGCTGCGCGCGGACGTCGAGGGCACCGGCGTCGCCGAGGCCGACGTGGTGATCGAGGCCATCTACGAGAATCTCGAAGCCAAGCAGTCCCTGTACGAGCGCCTCGAGCCCGCCATGAAGCCCGGGGCCCTGCTGGCCACCAACACCTCGAGCATCGTGCTCGAAGCGCTCGCGGCACGGCTCGCCGACCCGCGCCGGCTGGTGGGTCTGCACTTCTTCAATCCCGTCGGACGCATGCCGCTCATCGAGGTGATCCATGGCGAGCAGACCGATCCGGCCGTCGTCCAGGCCGCGCTCGCCTTTGCGCGGCAGATCGACAAGCTGGCGATTCCCTGCCGCAGCTCGCCGGGGTTCCTGGTGAACCGGGTCTTGATGCCCTACCTGAGCGAAGCCATTCGCGCCGTGGAGGAAGGCGTGCCCCTGCTGCGCATCGACCAGGCGGCCGAAGATTTCGGCATGCCCATGGGGCCGATCGAGCTTGCCGACGTCGTCGGCCTGGATGTGATCATGAACGTCGGCAAGGTGTTCTTTGCCGAGGGCGCCGTGCCGCAGGTGTTGCGCAACCTCGACTTGCAAAAGAAATACGGCAAGAAAAGCGGCGAGGGATTCTACGTCTGGCGCGACGGCAAACCGCAGAAGCCTTCGGCCGAGGGTCGCCAGGCGCCGCCGGATCTGCAGGATCGCCTGATGCTGTCCCTGATCAACGAGGCCGTCGCCGTGTTGCGCGAGCGCGTCGTCGAGGATGCCGACCTGGTCGATGCGGGCATCATTTTCGGCGCCGGCTTCGCTCCGTTTCGCGGCGGCCCGCTCCACTACGCCCGCAGTCGCGGCGTCGATGCCGTGGTGCAGCGCCTGAAGGAGCTCGAAAGCAACCACGGCGCGCGCTTCGCACCTGATCCGGGC
>QGUO01000114.1 GCA_003242495.1 Pseudomonadota bacterium
CCGGAGATCGGTGCGGATGTGGCGGATGCCGGTCACCGTGGACACCGCATCCTCGATCTTGCGCGTGACCTCCGACTCGAGCTGCGAGGGCGGCACCCCGGGGTAGAGCACCGTGACCACGACCGCCGGGAACTCGATGTCCGGCGTATCCTGGATGCCGAGCCGCGGAAAGCTCATGAGGCCCGCGATGGTCAACGTCACGAACAGGACGATGACCGGGACGGGATTGCGGATCGACCAGGTGACGAAGTTCATGACGCCTGTTCCATCCCCGCCGTGTCGTGAGCCACGGCGACGCGATCGCCGTCCTTGAGGAAGCCGGCGCCTTTCTCGACGACGCGCTCGCCCGGCGCGACGCCCGAAAGCAGCTCGATGAAGCGGCCGTTCACGGCGCCGGTCTCGACCAGGCGGCGTTCGACCGTGCTTTCGTGCTCATCGTCGTCGCGCAGAACGAAGACATAGCTGTAGCCGTCTTGGATGATCACGCTCGCCAGCGGCACCAGGTTGGCCGGGCTGCGCTCGAGCACGATCTCGCCGCGCGCGAACATGCCGGGACGTGCGCCCGCGGCGGCATCGAGGTCGACGTACACCAGGCCCGCGCGTGTGCTGCTCTCGACGGTGGGCGATACGACGCGCACCTTGCCGTGCACCTGGCTGCCATCGGCGGTGACGAGGTGCACGGTCTGACCGGGCCGGATCTCGCGCAGGCGGGCCTCGGGGATCTCCGCGCGCCATTCCACGCGACCCTGGCGCACCAGGCGCAGCATCTCGCTGCCGGCCTGCGCGATCTGGCCGATGCTCACGCTGCGCGCCGATATGATGCCGTCATCCGGTGCGCGCACGCGTGCGTAGCGCAGCCGCAGCTCGGCCGCCTCCAGATCGGCCTGGGCGACGTGCAGCTGTGCCTCGGCGGCGCGCTGCTCGCTCGACAGGCGGTCGAGGTCCGACGCCGAGAGTGCGCCGGAGCCGGCGAGCGCCTCGGCACGGCGCAATGCGGCCGAGGCGTTCTCGAGCGTCGCCCTGGCCTGCTGGACGACGGCGCGACGGGAAGCCACGTCCGCCTCCAGCAGCTCATCGGCGAGGCGCACCAGCTCCTGACCCTTGCGTACCCGATCGCCGACGTCCACGTGCACCGCGGCCACGCGATAGCCGCCTACCTCGGGGCCGACGACGATCTCCTGCCAAGCGTGCACCGTGCCGTTCGCCGTGATGGAACGGGCGATCTCGGTGCTGGAGAGCGTGTGTGCGGTCACCGTCATCGCGGGGGGCGGCGGCGCGCTCTCTCCGGCAGGACTGCGTCCGCATCCCGTGAGGGCGGCGAGGGCGGCCAGCACTGCCGCAGCGCGCAGTGCGCCGGTGGAGATCACGAGCTCAGGCGTCATGGAGGCGTTCCGGGAAGTGGAATGAGAAGTGGAATGAAAAGAACTGCGAAGTTTTATGGCAGCCGCCTTATCAGTTTCCTGATATGATATCAGCTAGCTGATAAAGATCCACTGCGCACCGTGTCACGAACTTCGTCAAGCGCGCGCCGCGCGCGCAACGCGCCCGCCACCACCGCAGCCGTGCCGCGCCGGCCGGAGCAGGCGGTACCCTATCTTCTGAGGAACCTGCATCACTCCTTGCGTCAGGCCGTGGACGAGAGCTTCCGGCGCGACGGCCTGGAGCTGTCGTTCGCCCACTTTGCGACGCTCTACACACTGGCGAACGAGCCGGGCGTGGCCGGGGCAGAGATTGCGCGCCGGCTTTTCGTGACGGCCCAGACCATGAACGCCATCCTGCGACGCATGGAGGAGGAGGGAGTCGTCGAGCGTCGCCCGCATCCAGGCAATGCGCGCGCCGACAGCTGGTACCTCACGCGCGCCGGCGAGGCGCGCTTCGCGCGTGCGAAGAAGCTGGGTGATGCCGTGTGGCGGCGCATGCTCTCGACACTGGCGCCGCAGGAGGTGGATCAACTCCAGGACTTGCTTCGGCGCTGCATCTCGGCCGTGGACAGCCAGCTCGAGAGCCTGCGCACACCGGCCAGGAAAAAATCCCGCCGAAGCGCTACGACTGCGCGCAGCCGCCGAATCGCGCGCGACTGATCGAGGTGCGGCCGAACCGTCGGGCAGGCTGCTAAAACGCTTGCGCTTCGACGGCAGTGTGGTGGCGCCGAATCCTGTGCGCGTGGCGCTGGAACAGGTCCAGCCCGTGCAGGCGCTGTGACTGGCGCGCACGAACGACGTGAGCGTCGTTCCGATGGTGATCGTCGTCGGCGCATCGATACAGGTCGAGCGCCGCGCCGGGGTGCCGGACGTGGCGCTGATCCCGCTCGATGCGCTGGAGGCTCACATCAAGGGGCAGCCTGAGGAGCTCGCGTTCGTGAAGGTCTGGATGCGCCGTGCGCCTTGCGGCGCATGTGCGTGAGGGCTGGGCGGCGAAGACCTCCATGCAGGCCTGAACGGGTCTCATGGGAGCGCCGCCCGTTGCGGCCGGCGACTTGTCACCAGACGCCCGGACAATCGTGCCGGTCCGTGAAGACTAGAACTCTAGAACTCTAGATGCTCCGACAGTTGCTGTCGGGATGGGCAGCCGGATTGGGTCGGATCGCCGCCCGCGGGCCGGCAGGTTGGGGGCAAGCCGGCGGACGCGGGTGTTGACGGGGGGAGGGGAGGGCTTTCGGTCGTTCAGGCCTCGGAAGCCAGAGCCAGCGTGAGCCCCAGGGTGCCTACAACGAAGATCAATCCAACTGCCAACATTTCGCTCTCTCCTTTGCTATGTCGCGACATTTTGCGGTGCAGTATAACGTAAATTCTCGTTAAGTCAATGGCTTCCGTTGCGCAATATTGTGTTGCACAAGCGCGGCACTGCGCCGCGGTAACGGTCTGGGAGGCGGGTGTCCCAAGGCAGGCTCTGCCAGGTCCTGGGCACCCACCTGTGCGTTGGGTGGGTGGCGTGAACCCCACGTGGGGGAACACCCCTGGCGATGGATTCGGGACGGTGGACTGAACACCACGTGTCCCGGACCCGTCCATCAAGACCCGACCAAGACTCCAAAGACACAGTGAGCCTTCTGGACGGGATGGCGGAGGTTTGACGGGGTTGCTCACGACAACGGAGTCGCCATCGCCTCGAAGTCGAGTGGACCCATGGACGTGGTGTCCAAACCCGTGGCAAACCGCGGCTCACGACGGATGAACATGCCGTCGTCCGCATGTCGGCTCACGAGCTCGTTCTCTCCGCAACGAACGAACCGGACTTCAGCCGCGGCGGGCCAGCAAGCGCCGAGCCGACCAGGCGAACATGAACGCGATGTCCGGTCCCAGCCGTGCAAGCGCTCGGCGCGCGTTCCATGACGAGGTGGACGAGCCACGCTGGCGGGATGTCACGGACGCTCGTTGATGGCGGTCGGCCCGATGTCACGCGATTGTCGCGCGCATCTTCGCTTGGATCTTCTCTAGGAGTATTCTCCTGAGCACATCCGTTCGCCGCTTTCCATCAACACTGAAGGGAGATCGTGATGACCGATGCGACCGATCGTGGACGATTCGTCTGGCATGAGTTGCTGACCCCCGACCCGGACGCGGCGAAAGCGTTCTACACGCGGGTGCTGGACTGGCGCGAGCAGCCCTGGGCGCTGGACCCTGAGTATTCCTTGCTCGCCACCTCCCGAGGTCCCATCGGCGCTGTCGCGACCGTCGACGGTGCACCGTACTGGCTCGCCTACATCGCCGTCCCGGACGTCGACGAAGCGGTGCAGCAAGCCGTGGAGCTCGGCGCGACCATACTGACCGACCCCACCGATACGCCCAGCGCGGGCCGCTATGCCGTACTCAAGGACCCGCAGGGCGCGCGCTTCGGTCTGTACGCCTCGGGTCGCTCCGAGGACACGGAGCTGCCGTCCCAGGACCGTCCCGGGAAAGGAGAATTCTCCTGGCACGAGCTGGCGACGACCGATTATCGCGCGGCGTTCGATTTCTACTCTGCGCTGTTCGGCTGGGAGCGCATGGATGAGTTCGACATGGGTGAAATGGGCATCTATTTCATCTTCGGACGCGAAGGCGCCATGCTGGGGGGCATGTTCAACAAGCCGCCGGACATGCCCGGCGAGCCCAACTGGCTGGGGTATGTGCGTGTTGCCGACGTCGATCAAACGGCACGTAAGGTCACCGAGGCCGGCGGGCGCGTCATCACCGAGCCGATGGAAGTGCCGGGCGGCGATTGGATCGTCCAATGCCTGGATCCCCAGGGCGGGGCGTTCGCCGCGCAGCTGTTCCAGGAGGACGTCAAAAGGACGGTGAGCAAGCCCAAGCAGCGGCCCTCGCAGCCTGCGGCCACCCCCGAGCCCGTACAAACCGCGGCAGAGAAGGCGGCGCCCACGCGCAAAAAGTCGGTGAAGAAAAAGCCGGCGCAGGCAGCGCGCAAGGCCGCTGCAAAGACCGCGACCAAGAAGGCGGCCGCGAAGAAAACCTCTGCCAAGAAGAAGACACCGGCAAAGAAAGCGCCTGCCAAGAAGGTGTCCGCCAAGAAAAAGGTATCCGCCAAGAAGAAGGTGTCTGCCAAGAAGAAGGCGCCTGCCAAGAAGAAGACTGCCGCCAGGAAGGCTCCAGCCAAGAAGACGCCAGCCAGGAAGACTCCCACCACGAAGGCGCGGGCCAAGAAGGCGCCCGCCAAGAAGGCATCCGGCCGCAAGGCTCCGGCCAAGAAGGCGACCCGCAAGAAAACCGCCAGCCGCGCAAGCACCCGGCGCACGACTCAGGCGACCAAGGCCCAGGCCGCCAAGACGAGTCGCCGCAGTGGCAAGACCGCGCGCTCGAGCGGGAAAAAGACAGCCAAGGCGCGCCGTCCGGCCAGCCAGCGCGCGCGCAAGTCGCAAGGCAGGGCGAGGTGATCGCGCCGGGACCGGTTATCCGGTCCCGGTCCGCTCGGTTTCCAGGATGGGCTCGACTTGGGCGGCCGGCGACGCGCCGCGTTGCTCGGCGGGTCGGGGCGCCGGCGCCTGGGCGGGGCCTTCCGGCAAGGTGAAGTAGAAGGTCGCGCCCCTGCCCGGCTTGCCATTGGCCCAGATCCGCCCGCCATGGCGGCGGATGATGCGTTCCGCCGTGGACAGGCCCACGCCGGTCCCGGGGAATTCACGTGCGGAGTGCAGGCGGGTGAACGGCTGGAACAAGCGTTGCGTCTTGCGTGGATCGAAGCCCGCGCCGTTGTCGGCGACGAAGAACACGCGTTCCTCCTGGCCGTGGATCAAGCCGATTTCCACCCGTGGATTGGCCGTGTGCGCGGTGTACTTCCAGGCGTTGCCGAGCAGGTTGTCGATCGCGATCGCCAGCAGGCGCGGGTCGCCGTACGCCGGCAGAACGTCCGGCATCACGACCTCCACGTAACGCTGTGGCGTGGCTTCCTGCAGGCGCAGCACGGAGGTGAGCGCCAGCTCGCTCAAATTGACCGGCTGGGCGTGCAGCGGCTCCCGGATGTGCTTGGCAAGGGTCAACAGGTCCTCGATGAGCCGCGTCATGTGCAAGGCCGAATCCCGGATGCGCTCGGCAAAGCGCCGGCCGTCGGGGCCCAGGCCCCGTGCGTGATCGCGCAACAGCAGCTCGGCATAACCGTTGATGGTGGTAAGGGGCGCGCGCAGATCATGCGAGACCGAGTACGTGAATGCTTCGAGCTCGCGGTTCACCGCGGCAAGCTCGGCCGTGCGGCGATTGGCGAGTGACTCCATGTTGCTGGCGAGCTGACGCAAGGCCACGGCCGCGGCGATGCGTTCGGACATGTCGGTGGAAATGCCGCACAGGCCGTAGCAGGCGCCCCCGCTCCCGGTCAGCGGAAAGCGGATCGAGCTGTAGATTCGTGTGTGCCCGTCGTGCTGCACAACCTCCTCGCTTTCGGTGAGCTGGCCGCTTTCGAGCACCTGCCGGTCGAGTGTCTGCGCCTGTTCGCCGCGCTCCGCGCCGAACAGCTCGGTGTCGGTCCGCCCGCGCACCTCCTCGAGCCCAAGGCCGTGCAGTCGCTCGAACTGACGATTCACCAGGAGGTAGCGCCCCCAGCGGTCTTTCATGAAGATCACGGCCGGCACGTTGTCGAGCACGGTCTGTATCTGTGTGCTCTTGCGTCCGATCTCGCGGCACAACGTGAGGCTCATGAGCACCACGAGCGCCATGAAACCGAAGTTGCGCGTGTAGATGAAGTCGATCAGTCCCACCATGACCAGAGCATTGGCCACCGTGGTTGCCAGCAGCGGCACGGCACTGCCGGCGAGCGCGAGCGCGCGCCGCCGCTCGCCGCGGCGGTACTGCTCCCAGCAGGCGTAGTACAAGTGCACGAACAACAACACGTGCCCCGCCCAATGCAGCCCGACCCCGGCCAACCGGGGATCCCCGAGCGTGTACGGCGTGCCCATGGCGGGACCCAGATTGGGTTCCGAGAGCAGCAGCGCCGGCGCCACGAAGTTCGCCAGCCACGAGAGCCCGTAGACCAGTGCAATGGCAGCCGGTAGCGCCCGGGAGCGCACACCGGTGTACACGGCGGTGAACCAGGGGAAGACCATGCCGAAGAGCACCACCACCAGGCCGCGCAGCGCCGCGAACAGCGGCGACTCGCTCGGCCAGGCGGCGCTCTGGGCCATGCTGGTGATGAGCGCGCTCGTGGCGATCAGCAGGCAAAGAATGCCGAAGGAGGTGTGTGTGAGGTCGCGCGGGCGGCTCAGCCCGATGTGCAAATGACTGACGCCTGCGTAACAGCAGATACCGGCCAGGAAAACCAGGGCCGTCGACAACTCGAGGATCATGCGGCTGCGCGTGTCGACCGCGACGGCGCGCACCCGAGAGGTCGTGCGGTATGTGCCATTGCATTCGCTCCTTGAGTTTATTCCAGGCGCAGGGCCCCGCGGCGCAATCCGAGCGGACACCCTGAGGGACCCCTCGCCCTGCGATCCGCGTCGGACGGCATGCTCCCCGTGCACCGTCCAGCCGGGGCTCGCGCCTGCCGTCTCGGTCTGCCGTCGACGGGTCCTGGCGCCCGCCGGGCCTGATATGCCGATGACCGCAGGACCGTTCCGACCGGACGTCTCGCCGGCCGGTTTCGGGCGCGTTTCGCGGCGCTTAGGACAGCACAGACCCTTGATATTTTGCAACAACCGAGTGCGCTAATAGTGCGTAAGGCCTCAGTTTCGGGTTTCGGGCGGGGGCTGCGCGCCCGAGCGGCCGCACGCCCCGCACCCAAGGCCTCGCGCGAGGGCGACCTCGTGGCCGTCCGCCGCGGCGGTGCGCGCGATGCCCCACCGCTCGACCTCCCTGCGGCCACCCTGAGGGGCCACAGGGGATGCCGGCCAGACGCGGCCCTGCCGGGCGCACGCCGGCGCGACCGAGATTGTCAAAACCGTCGCGCCATTTATCATCCGGCGCTCCCACCTCAATCCATCCTGGGCCCGGAATCCAATGAAGACAGTACGAGGCAAGTCCTTCAGCGGCCAGCGCTTGGTGCTGGACGGCAAGTGTTTCATCGAGTGCCACTTTGCCAACTGCACGCTGGTCGCCGAGGGCAATGGCCTGTTCGAGATGCAGGACTGCAAGATCGAGGAGGATTGTCGCTTCGCAGTGGAAGGGCCGGGTCAGGTCCTGTTGCACATGCTGAAGCTCATGCTGCATTCGGGCGGCTGGATGGCGCGCGTCGCGGACAACGTGCTGCACACCGTGCGCCTGCCGCCCAAGACCAAGGCTCCGCCGGCAGGCGCCTGACAGGCCCTGGGCGCGCTGCCGGGGCGCCGGCGTGCCCGCGCGGGCCCCAGGTCGCCGGCGCGAGCCCGGCTGTTTGCCGGCCGGCCGCCGGGCGCGCCAGGGCGCCACGCCTGCATCGCCCGGGCGCGCGGCGACCGCCGCCGGGCCCCGGTGTCCTGTCCGGGCGGCCTGCCCAGGCGGCGCTGAGGAATAAGGCGTGGAAAGCCTTTCTGTACCCAACGATAATGAGGGATCCCGTCCCGCACATCCCCGCACGAGGAAAACATGTCTTTCTTGCCCGACTTGAGCACCGAGGAATTGCGCAGCTACCGCGAGCGGATTCGCCAGCGTTATGACGCCTTCGCCGGCCGCGGGCTCAAATTGAACCTGACGCGCGGCAAGCCCTCCTCGGAACAGCTCGACCTGTCCAATGACCTGTTGTCGCTGCCGGGTGCGGGCAACTATCACAGCGGCAGCATCGATTGCCGCAATTACGGTGACCTGCAGGGGCTGCCGGCGCTGCGCGCCGTGCTCGCGCCGCTCTACGGCGCCACGCCCGAGACGGTCATCCTGGGCGACAACTCCAGCCTGTCGCTCATGCACGATGCCGTGGTGTTCTCGCTGCTCAAGGGCAACTGCGACAGCGAGCGGCCCTGGAGCAAGGAGGAACGCGTCGCCTTCCTGTGCCCGGTGCCCGGCTACGACCGGCATTTCTCGATTTGCCAGGAATTCGGCATCGAGATGATCCCGGTGGCGATGAACGAGGAGGGGCCGGACATGGATGCGGTCGAAAAGCTCGTTGCCGCCGACCCGGCCATCAAGGGCATGTGGTGCGTGCCCAAGTACAGCAACCCCACGGGCACGGTGTACGCCGATTCGACCATCGAGCGCCTGGCGAAAATGCCTACCGCGGCGCGCGATTTCCGGCTGTTCTGGGACAATGCCTATGTGGCGCACCACCTCACCCCGGAGCGCATCGGGATCGCAGACATTCTCGAGGCCTGTGCCCGCCACGGCCATGCGAACCGCCCGTTCATCTTCGGCTCGACCTCCAAGATGACGTTCGCGGGCGCCGGCGTCGGGCTGTTCGCCGGCTCGCAGGACAACGTTGCCTGGTACCTGAAGCGCATGGAGAAGCGCACCATCGGCGGTGACAAGGTCAACCAATTGCGCCAGCTGCAGCTCATCGAGCGGGTTGGAGGCATCGAGGCGCTCATGGACCGGCACCGGGCGATCCTCGCCCCGAAGTTCGACAAGGTCAGGGAAGTTTTCGCCGAACAACTCGGCGGAACCGGTGTGGCGCAATGGACGCAGCCGAAAGGCGGTTACTTCCTCACGCTCGACGTGCTGCCGGGTTGTGCGCGGCAGGTGGTCTCGCTCGCCCGTGAGGCGGGCCTCGAGCTCACGCCGGCGGGCGCCACCCATCCCTACGGGAACGATCCGCAGGACCGGACCCTGCGCATCGCACCGAGCTTCCCGGCACTGCCCGAAGTGGCGCAGGCGGCCGAAGGCGTGGCGATCGCCGTGCTGTTGGCCGCTGCCGACAAGCTCCTGAGCACGCGCTGAGGGGCCGGCGCCGGCCGCATGGCGGCGGCGCCGCACGCCCGTTATGCATGGAAATCGTTATTTGCATTAACTAAACTGCCGGCAACGCTCGTCCGTCGTGCGGCGCGTGCGCGCATCGCGCGACGGCCGGCAATCTGGACGGCATGCCAAGGCACGGCGGTCGGCGACCCACGTGCCGGGACACGAGGACGATGGGGAACACAGGGTGTCGCACTGCCCGTGCGGCCATGCTGCAGGGGGGCGCGGCGTACCCTGTGGCTGCAGGCTTTTGCGGTGCATCGCCGGGATGGCCTGTGG
>QGUO01000115.1 GCA_003242495.1 Pseudomonadota bacterium
GCGCAGCCGCCGATGCGGCGTGACGCGCGGGGCGGCCGCGTGTGGACGTCGCCCGCTCAGTCGGATCGAGCCTTCGGCGACGCCTGCGTCCCGTCCGTACCGCGGGCTGTGGGCATCACCCCGTAGGTCGGGGACCGCGCGGAGCCTCCCGGGAAACCCCGCCAGCACGGCGCGCCCGACGCGTCCGGGAAGGTTTCCCGGTGAACGCGGGAATGGCGCCCATGTACCGCGGACCCTCCCTATGGAATCGTACGCGGCTGCATTGGAGATGCCGGAGAACGATTCAGTGAAGTGGCGACGATGGGGGACTTGGGGCGTCTGCGCGGTATGGGTGTGCGGAGCGGGCTGCAGTCCGTCGACCGAAACGACGCAGGCTGCGGACGCACCGCGGTACGCGGCCGTGGATACGGCGCGCCTGCTGGCGGCGGGCGAGGACGAGCAGGCCGGTCAGTGGCTGTCCCATGGTCGCACCTACGAAGAGCAGCGCTACAGCCCGCTCGATGAGATCACGACCCAGAACGTCGAGCGGCTCGGACTCGCCTGGTTCGCCGACTACGACACCAACCTGCAGCAGCAGGCCACGCCGCTTTACATCGATGGCGTGCTCTATGTCTCCACGGCCTGGAGCAAGGTCTATGCATTCGATGCGCGCACCGGCAAGACACTGTGGCAGTACGACCCGAAGGTTCCCGGCGAATGGGCGGTGAACGTGTGCTGCGGCCTGTCCAACCGTGGCGTGGCGGCCTACGACGGCAAGCTCTACCTCGGCACGCTGGACGGTCGCCTGGTGGCCATCGACGCCCGCACCGGTCAGGAGGTCTGGTCGGTGCTGACCGTGGATCGCAGCGAGCGGTATTCGATCACCGGCGCGCCGCGCGTGGTGCAGGGCCGGGTGCTGATCGGCAACTCGGGCGCCGAGTTCGGGGTGCGCGGCTATCTTTCCGCCTACGATGCGCAAACCGGCGAGCTCGACTGGCGCTTCTACACAGTGCCCGGCAATCCGGCCGACGGTTTCGAGAATGACACCATGCGTCGGGCGGCCGCGACCTGGACCGGCGAGTGGTGGACGCTCGGCGGAGGCGGGACGGTGTGGGACTCGTTCGTTTACGATCCGGTCACGGACCTGTTGTTCATCGGCGTGGGGAACGGCTCGCCCTGGAACGCGCGCTATCGCAGCCCCGAGGGCGGCGACAATCTGTTCCTGTCCTCGATCGTGGCCGTCAAGCCCGATACCGGCGAATACGTCTGGCATTACCAGACGACGCCCTGGGAAACCTGGGATTACACCGCGACGCAGCCCATCGTCATCGCCGATCTCGAGATCGACGGCTCGCGACGGCGCGTGTTGATGCAGGCGCCCAAGAACGGCTTCTTTTATGTGCTCGATGCCGCCACCGGCAAGGTGCTGCGCGCCGACGCCTACACCGAGGTCAACTGGGCCGATGGCGTCGATCTGGACACTGGCCGGCCGCGCATCCGCGCACAGGCGCGCTACCAGGCGGGCAAGCCCTTCAACGCATTGCCCGGACCACAGGGCGCGCACGCCTGGCACCCGATGGCCTACAGCCCACGCACCGGGCTGGTCTACATCCCGGTGCAACGCGCCTGGTTTCCATTCGTCGAGGACGAGGACTTCCAGCCGCAACCCGTGGGCTACAACCTCGGCGTCCACCTCGGCGCGCCGCTCACCTACTACCGCGATCACCCCGACGAGCCGCGCGACTTCGTGGGCTACCTGAAGGCATGGGATCCGGTCGCGGGACGCGAGGTCTGGCGCGGCGAGGAGAATCAGGGCCCGACCGGCGGCGCGCTGGCGACTGCGGGGGGCCTGGTCTTCCAGGGCGGCGGCAGCTCGCAGGAGTTCCGCGCCTACGATGCCCGCACGGGCGAGAAGCTCTGGAGCATGCATGCCCAGACAGGGGTGCTGGCCGGACCCATCAGCTACGAGCTCGACGGCCGGCAGTACGTGGCGGTCAGTGTCGGCGGCAATCAGGCCGGCGGCTACTACGCACCGAACTATTCGCGGCTGCTGGTGTTCACGCTCGATGGCAAGGCGCAGCTCCCGCCGACCAAGACGTTCGTTCCGCGTCCCCTCGATCCGCCGCCGGCCACGGCGAGCCCCGAGGTGGTCGCGGCCGGTCGGGCGAAGTACTCGCAGTACTGCGCCGCTTGTCATGGCGAGAACGGGCAGACGCGTGGCGCGATGTTCCCCGACCTCACGCGCACGCCGCTGTTGCACAGTCAGGAACGCTTCGACCAGGTGGTCCTGAAAGGCGCGCTGTCGGCGAGGGGCATGGCCTCGTTTGCGCAGGTGCTCGAGCCGGCGGACACGCAGGCCATTCGTGCCTTCATCGTGGCGCGCGCCAACGATATGAAGCAGGCGTCGGCGCCGGGCGCCTCGGGAGCGCCACAGCAGGCACATCGATGATCGCGCCGGTCAACGCCCGGCGGCGTCAGCGCGGCCGTGCGCCGGTGCCAGTCATCGCGCCCGGCGGATGGCGGCCAGCAGCTCGGCCTTGTCCATCTGGCTGCGCCCGGGGATGTGCAAATCCGACGCGCGCTTGTACAGCTCGCGCTTGGATGCGTGCGCGAGCCGTGCATCCGTCCGGGTGGGGCGTGATCCTTCCCCGCCCGCGGGGGCGCGCGATGCGCGCGCCGGTGCGCGCCGCGGCGCTTGGGCGCGCATCGGCCGTGCGCCGGCGCCCGTACGCCCCGGGGCCTCGTCGGCCGTGTCCACCATCGCATTTTTCGAGAGCGTCTTGCGCAGCACGTCCATGAGATCGATGATCTGCGCGCCGCCGTCCTCCGTCTCGTCGGCTGCGAGCGCCGGCTCCTCGATCAGGTCCTGACCGCGACGCTGCTTGTCTTGCGCCAGCTGTTCGAGCGCGGCGGTTTCGCGGTCTTCGAGCTCGCTCATGTCCAATGCCTCGCGGGTCAGCCGTTCGATCGCCTGGGCGGCCGCGCGCACCTGCTGCGAGGGCGCCGCGGTACGCTCGGGCAGGCCGATGGCGTGCGGCGTACGGATCTCGTCCGCGCGTCGCAGGGTGTGTGCGCGCAGCACGCCATTGTCCGAGAGGATGGCTGCCAGGTACTCGTGATCGCGCATGACGAAGGTGCCGATCGCGACCCGCTGCGTGCGTTCCATGGTTCTCGCCAGCAGGTTGTAGGCCTTTGCCGAACGTCCCGCCGGCGCCAGGAAGTATGGCCGGTCGAAGTACAGGGGCGGAATCTGCGAGAGCGGCACGAAGCGCTGCAGCTCGATGTCCCGCGACGCTTCCGGCGCCACCGATTCGAGCTCCTCGTCGGTGAACGTCACCATCTGGCCGCCTGCGGTTTCGTAGCCCCGCACCAGGTCCTGTGTCGAGAGCACCTGGCCATCCCGTGGACAGCGGTATTGGCGCCCAAGGGGATGGCCCTCTTTGTCCACCATCCTCATGCCCTTGGCGCGCGGTCGGGACGCCGAATACAGGTCGACCGGAATGCTCACCAGCCCGAAGGTGAGGGTGCCGGACCAGAACGGGCGGGCGGACGGGGCGGCGTTGTCGTCGCGCGTAGCCGTGCGCCGCGCCGCGGCGCTGTCTCGACCTTTGCGTGAGGCGTGCTTGCGACGCTCAGGCAAGGCGCTGCTCCCTGGCGGCGGTGAGGCTGGCGCGCAGACCCTCGACCAGGCTCGCCGGCTTGGGCTTGCGCTTGCGCGCCGGCGGCGCGATCTGCTCGCCGCGCGACTTGGCCTCGATGAGCGCATACAGCCGGTCGCGGTGCTCGTCGCGCCAACGCTGCGGCTCGAAGTCGCCCTCGATGGTCGCGACCAGTTGCTGCGCGAGCTGCAGCTCGTTCGCCTCGGGCGTGGCCGCTTTGCCCGGCTCGATGCCGGAGAAGCTCAGGACCTGGTCGGCGCGTCGCAGGGTGGTCATCATGAGATAGCCGTCGAGGACGTCCAGCGCACCGACGTAGCGCTTCTTGCGCATCACCCAGCGCGCGATGCCCACCGTTTCCTGGCCTTCGAGCGCCTCGGCCAGGGCGAAGTATGCCGCCTCGTCCTCGTCCGGACCCAGCCAGTAGGGGCGGTCGTACCATTGGTCGCCGAGCAGTGTCCTGGGTACGAACCGGCACAGCTCGATGTCCCGCGAAGGCTCGGGCTCGAGCGCCTGGAGATCCTCGGGCTGCAGGATGATCGCGGTGTCGCCGCTCAGCGCAAAGGCCTTGCGTTGCTCATCCTTGGGCACTTCCCGGCCGTCTTCCTTGCGCACGATGTGTTGCTCGACCGGCGCGAGGTCCTCCGCGTGCAGCAACCGGAAATGCACCGTGCGCGGCTCGACGGCGGCGTACATCTTCACCGGGGCGCGGTATTCGCCGAGCGCCAGGTGACCTTTCCAGATGGCCCGGGCCGCGCTCATGCTGTTGCACACCGACCCGGACACGTGTCACGACGCTGCGCATCCCGGCGCAGCGGCGCTGAAAAGCCCCTGCGGCGCGGTGCCTTTTCCCGGACGGGTGGCGGACGGCGTCGCGCAGCTCGTTGCCCGGCGTCCGGGCAGCCACGGCCGGCGCGCGGTGCGCTCGAACCTGGCGAGCTGCTGTGCGACGAGTTGCGCCCGGTCATGTATGGCTACAGCCAATAGAGGAACACGAACAGCCCGATCCACACCGCGTCGACGAAATGCCAGTACCAGGCGCTCGCTTCGAAGGCGAAATGATGCGTGGGCGTGAAGTGTCCGCGCAGGCTGCGGTACCAGATGACCAACAGCATGATGGCGCCGATGGTGACGTGCAGGCCGTGAAAGCCGGTGAGCATGTAGAACAGCGAGCCGTAGATGCCGCTCGAGAACTTCAGGTCGAGGTCGCGGATGCCGTGCACGTACTCCGTGGCCTGCAGCGTGATGAACAGCACGCCGAGCGCCACGGTCGTGCCCAGCAGCCAGTTGACGATGAGGCGGCGGTTTTCCTTCAGCGCATAGTGCGCGATGGTCAGTGTGATGCTGGAGCTCAGCAGAATGGCGGTATTGAGCGCCGGGATGCCGAAGGCCGGGATGACGCCGAACTCACCGCCCAGGCCGGCGGGACCGTTGGTGGGCCATTCCGGCTCGAACGTCGGCCACAGCTCGCGGTTGGTCAAGCCCTTGACGCCTTCGCCGCCCAGCCAGGGCACCACCCACTCGCGGACGTAGAAGAGCGAGCCGAAGAACACCGCGAAGAAGTGCACCTCCGAGATGATGAAGACGATCATGCCGATGCGGAACGAGCGGTCGACCCGGTCGTTGAACATTCCGCGCTGGCTCTCACCGATCACGTTGCTGAACCAGCCGATGAACATGGTCGCCAGCGCCACCGCGCCGGCGGCGGCCACCCAGGGACCGGCCGGCGAGTCGTTCAGCCACAGCGCTGCCCCCGAGGTGCACAGGAACAGCGCTCCCGCGCCCACGATCGGCCACGGGCTGCGTTCGGGAACGTAATAGCGCGGTTTGGTCTGCTGCGGGACGCTGGCCATATCGGGACCTCTCGGCTACAACTCGTCGCCGTGAGAGCGGTTCCTCGTCGACGAGGAACCTGCCTCGCGCGCGGGTGCTTTACGTCAGGGGATGTCGGTGGGACTCGGTCCGGCCGCTCATCCAAAAGGAGCCCCGATGCAGTACGAGCAGCAATCCCCTCCCGATGCGACGCTCGTGAAAGCGCAGGGAAGGCAGGAGGTCCTTTACACCCTCACCGATCGGTTGCATCGAGCGCAGGCCTGTGAGGACGTCCTGGACGCTTCGTTCTGGGCATTGATACGCGGCCTGTCTTGCGATCGCGCCGCGGTGCTGCTCATGGACGCCTCGGCCACCCTGCACGTGGCCGCCTCACACGGTCTGTCGGAACATTACGGTCGCAGCGTGCAGGCCCACTCACCCTGGGCGCCCACCGATCCCGATCCGCGGCCGATCTGTCTGGGGAGCCTGCGCGACGATGTGCCCGGGAACTTCAGGGACGCCACGCTCGCCGAGGGCGTTGCGGCCATCGCCTTCATTCCGCTTACCCTCGACGGTCGGCTGATCGGCGAGTTCATGGTTTGCTTCGATGCGCCGCATCGCTTCGACGCGGCGGACATCGAGTTCGCCCTGACCGTCGCGCGCCAGCTGGCGTTCTCGATGGGACACTTGCGTGACCTGGCGCGCCTGCGTGACACACAGGAGCAACTCATGACCATGTTCAACGTGATCAGTGTTGGCATGGCGGAAGTGGAGACCACGTCGCGTCGCCTGAAGCGCGTCAACCTGCCCCTGTGCAAGCTGCTGGGCTTCACGGAAGATGAGCTGCTGGCACGGATGCTCGACGATCTGATTCACCCGGATGACCGGGCGCGGCATGCGGGCGCCTACGATCGCCTGCTCGCCTCGGCCGAGCCCTACGCGATCGAGCAGCGTTTCGTGCGCAAGGACGGCCAGGCCGTCTGGGTGCTCGTCACGGCGAATGTCATACGCGACGGCCCGCGCCGGCGCGTGTACGCCACCATCCACGACATCGACCAGCGCAAGCACGCCGAGCAGGCGCTGCAGCGCGCCGCCGAAGTCGATGCATTCCGCTTGCAACTGGCGGATACCCTGCGCGCGCTGTCGGATCCGGCGCGGATCCAAACCGAGGCGGCGGGCCTGCTCGGACGCCATCTGCACGTCGGTCGCTGCTACCACTGCAGCGTCACCGCCGAGGGCACGACCGGGATCATCACCCGCGACTATGTCGCGCCCGGTCGACGCAGCGCAGTGGGCACGTACCACCTCGAGGCCTTCGGTGCGCGCCTGCTCGAACGCCTGCACGCCGGGCAGGTGGTGAGCGTGGCGGACGTGTGCAGCGAGGCGACACTCTCGGTCGACGAGCTGGCCGCCTATGAAGTGCTGGACGTGCGCGCCTTCGTCAGCGTGCCGCTGGTGAAGGACGGGCGTCTGGTCGCCGTGTTCAGCGTCGACTGTCCCGAGCCGCGCGCCTGGACGCCTGCGGACATCGCGCTGGTGCGCGAAACCGCAGAGCGAACCTGGATCGCGTTGGAGCGCGCACGGACCCAGCGTGCGCTGGTGGCTCATGCGGACCAGTTTCATACGCTGCTCGAGCACACCCCCATCGGCGTGTGTCTCGTGGATGCGGATCTGGTACTCCGCGAGCTCAATCCCGTGGCGCGCGCCGCGATCGGGAACGTTGCCGGCGGTGTGCTCGGGCGCGGGCTCGTCGAGATCATGCACAGCCTCTATGAAGGGCCGCGCGCCGAGGAGATCGTGCGCGGTTTCCGTCGCACCCTCGAGACCGGCCAACCTTTCATCGAGCCCGAGCGGGCAGAGCGGCGCATCGACCGTGACCGGACGGAGCACTACGCCTGGCGGCTCGATCGGATCCGGCTTTCCGACGGTCGCTTCGGCGTGGTGTGCTATTTCAGGAACGTCGGTGCGCAGGTCGAGGCACGGCAACTCATCGAACAGAGCCGCGACGCGTTGCGCGAGAGCGAGCAGCGGCTGCGGTTGATCGTGGAGGGCGCGCGGGATTTCGCCATCATCCTGCTCGATGCCGAGGGCCGCATCACCCGTTGGAACAGCGGGGCGCGCAATCTCCTCGGTTACGACAGCGAGGAAGTGATCGGTCGACACGAAGGGCTCATTTTCACGCCCGAGGACCGCGCGGACTTCGCGCCCCAGCAGGAAATTGCCAGGGCGCTCGACGACGGCCGGGCGATCAACGAGCGCTGGCACGTGCGCAAGGACGGCTCGCGCTTCTGGGGCAGCGGCCTGCTCATGACGCTGCGGCGTAGCGACGAACGGCCGAGCGGCTTCGTCAAGATCATGCAGGATCGTACCGCGGCGCGCTTGGCGGAGGAGCGTCTGCGCGAGACCGATCGCCGCAAGGACGAATTCATCGCCATGCTCGCGCACGAGCTGCGCAACCCGCTCGCGCCGATCACCAATGCGGTACGGCTCCTGCAGCGCGACCCGAGCGACAATCCCGTGCAACAGGAAGCGCGGACCATCATCGAGCGCCAGGTGCGCCGCCTGGCGCGGCTGGTCGACGACCTGCTGGACATTTCGCGGATCACCACCGGCCGCGTGCGGCTGCAACGTGCGCGCATCGACATGCGTGCGGTCATCGAGCGCGCCGTGGAAAGCATCCGACCGAGCATCGAGCAGCAGCGGCATTCCCTGGAATGCGAGGTGTCACAGGAGCCGATCTGGGTGTGCGCCGATGCCGTTCGGCTCGAGCAGGTGGTCGTGAACCTGTTGAGCAACGCCGCCAAGTACACCGAGCCAGGAGGACGCATCGAGCTCGGGCTGCGTCGCGAGGGCGAGCAGGCCGTGGTCACGGTGCGTGACACCGGCATCGGCATCGAGCCGGCTCTGTTGCCGCACGTGTTCGATTTGTTCACCCAGGCCGAACGCACCATGGCGCGCTCCTATGGCGGGCTCGGAATCGGCCTGGCGCTGGTACGGCGCCTGGTGCAGATGCATGGCGGCACGATCACTGCGCACAGCACGGTCGGGGAGGGCAGTGAGTTCATCGTGCGACTGCCGACCACGGCGCCGGCGCACGGCGTGCATCGGCCGGCGCCCGCGGCGTCGTCGCTTCAAGCCGCCGCACAACGCCTGCGCATGCTGGTGGTCGACGACAACGCGGATGCCGCCCGCAGTCTTGCGCTGCTGCTCACTGCGGCGGGTCACGAGGTGCGCGTGGCCTACGATGGGCTCGAGGCCCTGGAGGCGGCGCACGCGTTTCGTCCGGATCTGGCGTTCGTCGACATCGGGCTGCCGCAGCTCGATGGCTACGAGGTCGCCAGGCGCCTGAAGGCCGATCCGGCGCTCAGTGGCATCGAGCTGGCCGCCGTGAGCGGCTATGGGCAGGTCGAGGATCGTCGTCGCTCACGGGCGGCGGGTTTTCGTGCCCATCTGGTCAAGCCCGCCGGATTCGCGCAGGTCGAGCAGTTCATCGGCGAGGTGCTCGAGGACCGCACGTAGCGCGGCCCTCGCTGTTGCGGTGCATGGCCAAGTAGTCCATGATTTGGCGATCCATCGTTTTCGACCCTTCGGCATGACGCCGCGCCACCGGCGCCGCGTTCGCCTCTGAGACCGCGCCGGTCGCGTGGTCTGCGACGAATGCAAAAAACATCTCCGGACAAGGCCCGGCGGGCCACCCCGCGGCCGCCGCAAACGCGCTCGGGGCGGCGGCTGACGCCGGGACGCATGTTCGTCTACCGCGTGGCCGTGGTGCTCGCGTTCATCATCGTGCAATTCCTGTGGTACACGGGCCGCATCCGCGTCACGGGCGAGGAGCGCCTGGAGCAGGCGCTGCGCGAGCACGGCGCGGTCGTGCCGGTGTGCTGGCACCAGCACCTGCTCATCTGCGGGCGGTTCCTGGTGGCGGCGCGTCGCAGGCACGGCCTGAAGCCCGGGTTCATGATTTCTCCTTCCGTGGACGGCGAGGCGCCGTCCATGCTGGCGCGCGTGCATGGGGCCCACGTCGTGCGCGGTTCCGGCTCCTACACGGGCGTGCGCGCGGTGCGCGGTGTGTACC
>QGUO01000116.1 GCA_003242495.1 Pseudomonadota bacterium
CCCTCGGTCCGCGCCTGTCGCGTCAGGATGCGTGGCCCGATCCGCCCACGCGCCACCAGGTCCAGCGCGAACTGGCCGGCCAGGCTCCACACGGCGACCGACGGCGAGCTGCGCTCGAGCTGGGGCGCGGTGTAGGCTGCCAGGCGCGGCAACGCGTCCAGCAAGCCGAGCGAGACACCGGAAACGGCTTCGAAGCGTCCCGCCGGCGTGAGGCAACGAACGCGCTCGGCCTGTCCGCTCGCGCCCAGCACCCCGCCCTCGACGCCCTCGCCCCAAAGAAACAGGCGCGGCCGCGTCGCGTCGGGCAAGAACAGAAGGTGCTCGCGAAAATGTTCCGGACTGGGCACGGCAGTATCGACCTGCAACGCTTCGTGCCGTGCCGCTACGGCGGCATGGCAAACGTAGCAGACTACCCCTCGGGCACAGGGATGTCGAACGTGAAAACCCGCCGCGCAGGTCGGGCGGCGCGCCGCCGACTGCGCGGCCTCGGTCGAGCGACACGGCCCCAGCTGACGCAGTGATGGCGCTTCCACGGGCGGGGCGCTGACACGGTGACGGGCGGAGCGCGGCGCCTGCAGCCATGCACGCCGCCGTGGTGCATTGCGCAGCCTGCCGCGCAGCGTGCACCCGGCAGCCTGTGGACCACGAACCCATCCGGATCAATCGCTGGCCGTCCATCGTTTCCAGGGCGCAACCCGCCGTTCATTCCGGTTGACAGCATGACCTGGGAGGCGCAAAAGGCGCGTAGCACACAGGCGCTCCCGCCGCCCTCTTCCGCCGCCCGCTGCCGCCGGTCACCCGCGAGGGTTTCGTCATGGCCACTTACGAGAACATCCTCGGCACGATCGGCAGAACACCGACGGTGCGGATCGGCAAGCTCGCACCCGCACATGTCCGGCTGTACGCGAAAGTCGAAGCATTCAACCCCATGGGCTCGGTCAAGGATCGCCTCGCGCTCGGCGTCATCGAGGACGCCGAGCGCAGCGGACAGCTCAAGCCCGGCCAGACGGTGATCGAGGCCACCAGCGGCAACACGGGGATCGGCCTGGCCATGGTGTGCGCCAGCAAGGGCTATCCCCTGGTGCTGGTCATGGCGGAGAACTTCAGCGTCGAACGTCGCAAGCTCATGCGGTTCTTCGGCGCAAAAGTCGTGCTCACGCCGGCCGCCGCGAAAGGCAGCGGCATGCTCGCCAAGGCCGAGGAACTCGCCGAACGCCACGGCTGGTTCCTGTGCCGACAGTTCGAGAACGAAGCCAATGCGCGCATGCACGCCCGCACCACGGCGCGCGAAATCGTCGCGGACTTCGACGGCCAGCGCCTCGACTACTTCGTCACCGGCTACGGCACGGGCGGCACCCTCAAAGGCGTGGCCAGCGTGCTGCGCCAGGAACGTCCGCACACCCGCATCATCGTCTGCGAGCCGGACAATTCACCGGTGCTGGCCAGCGGCCTGCCGCAGCCGCGCACCGACCAAGGGGGCCACGTCAGTCATCCGAGCTTCCGTCCCCATCTCATGCAGGGCTGGTCACCGGATTTCATACCCAAGCTCACCGCCGACGCGGTCGCCAACCGCTGGCTCGACGGTGTCCTGCCGATCAACGGGGAGCGCGCGCTGCACATGGCGCACGAGCTCGCGCGCCAGGAAGGCATTCTCGCCGGCATCACCGGCGGCGCCACGCTTGCCGGCGCGCTCGACATCTGCGCACAGGCCGAGCCCGGCGCGACCGTGCTGTGCATGCTGCCCGACACCGGCGAGCGCTACCTGAGCACGCCCTTGTTCGCCGACGTGCCGGAGCAGATGACCGACGAGGAGGTGGAGATCGCGCGCTCCACCCCGAGCTGTCGCTTCGACCGCCCGCCGCCCTCGCCCGCGCCGACGCCCGAGCCGGCCGAGGAGCCGGCGGTCAGCGCCGCATCGGCCGAAGCCGAGGCCTTCGTCGCACACGTGATCGCCGACCCCGCCCATCCGGTGGTGATGTTCGCTTTGCAGTGGTGCGAGTTCTGCTGGGCGGTGCGCCGCATGTTCGCCGCCTACGGCATCCCCTTTCAGTCCATCGATCTGGACAGTGTCGAATACCAGCGCGACGATCGCGGCGGCCACATCCGCGCCGCCCTCAACCGGCGCACCCGGATGACGACCATTCCGCAGATTTTCGTTGCGGGCGAGCTCATCGGCGGCTGCACCGAGGTGTTCGACGCCTGGCGTCAGGGTCGTCTGCAGCAGCTGCTGTCGCGCAACGGCATCGCCCACGATCCGGGCAGCCAGCAGGATCCGGGCGCGTTCCTGCCCGGCTGGCTGCATCCCCGTTGAGTCCCGTTGATCCATCCACGGTGCACGCCAGAGGAGTGACCATCATGCAAACCTTCGCCATTCTGCGCCGCAATGCCTGGCAGAACCCGGAAGAGCTCCAGCAGGCCGCCGAACGCTCGACGAAGATCGGCAACGAGGAAATGCCGGACGAGGTGCGTTGGATCCGTTCGTACGTGGTGCGCCACGACGACGGCACGCTCGGCACGGTGTGCATCTACCAGGCGACCGGCGCAGACGCCATCGCGGAGCACGCCCGCCGCGCCGCGCTCAAGGCCGACGAGATTCTGCCGGTGGTCGACACCGTCGTGGTGCGCGAGGATCCGGCGCCGGCCGGACAGGCGGCCTAGGCGGCGTTCAGGCCGGCAGGCACGCGGCGCGTGCCGCCACACGTCACGCACGCCGCACCGCCTCGCCGGGTGCGCACGCGCGCCGGCGGTGTCGTGCAGGCCACGCCGGCGCACCTTCCTGGTCGCGCCACGCAGCGCCGTCCGTTGCGTCAGCCGCGACCCACGAACGGCATCTTGGTCGCCATCACCGTCATGAACAGCACGTTCGCATCGAGCGGCAGGTTCGCCATGTAGCGCACCGCGTCGGCCACGTGCTGGACGTCGAAGGTGGGTTCCGGCTTGACGCTCAGATCCGCCTGCAAGGTTCCGTTGATCATCGGTGTGGCCATGTCGGTGGCGGTGTTGCCGATGTCGATCTGTCCGCAGGCGATGTCGTACTGACGCCCTTCGAGGGAGGTCGACTTGGTGAGCCCGGTCACCGCATGCTTGGAGGCCGTGTAGGCGATCATGTGCGGCCGCGGCGCGGAGGCGGATATCGAACCGTTGTTGATGATGCGCCCGCCGCGCGGCGACTGGCGCTTCATCAACCGGAACGCCGCCTGGGTGCACAGGAACATGCCCGTGACATTGGTGTCGATCACGCTGCGCCAGCGCTCGAGGGGCAAGTCCTCGAGCGGCATGGGGGGCGCGCCGGTGCCGGCATTGTTGAACAACAGGTCGAGCCGGCCGAACTCGCGTTCGATATGCCCGAACAGCGCCGCCACGGACTGCTCATCGGTGACGTCCGTGACGACCGGGTGGCAGTGCTCCCCACCCTCGCGCGCCACCTCGTCCAGGCGCTCGCGCCGCCGGCCGGCGAGCACCACTCGATAACCATCGCTCGCCAGTGCGAGCGCCACGGCGCGACCGATGCCCGATCCGGCACCGGTCACCAATGCGATTTTCGTCATCTGTTCTCTCATGCGTTCGATTCGGTGTCACGCCGCCGTGTTCGGCGGTTCGGCGCGTGACAGGTCGATCCCCAGGGCGGCGGTCCATGCGAGCCCTGCGTCCGTCTCGCCCCGCGGGTGGTATTCGCAGCCGACCCATCCGGCATACCCGAGCGCATCGAGCGCCCTGAAGACCGTCTTGTAGTCGAGCTCGCCCTCGTCGGGCTCGGCGCGATTCGGCACGGCCGCGATCTGCACATGGCCGATCATCGGCAGGTAGCGCTCGAGCTTGCCGAGCACGTCGCCCTCGGTGAGGGCCACGTGATACGCGTCGAATTGCAGCTTGACCCGCGGGCTCGCCAGTTCCCGTACGATCGCGGCGGCCTGCTCCACGGTCGAATAGAAATACCCCGGATTGTCGCGCGGATTGAGCGGCTCGAGCAGGAGCGTGAGGTCCTCGTCGGCCACGCGCTGCACGGCGGCCGCCAGGTTCGCGAGCAGCGTGCGTCGTCCCGCCTCATAGCCCTCGGCCGGCAGATTGCCGGCCATGACATGAATGGCGCTCGCCCCGCACGCCCTGCCGTACCGGCGCACCCGCTCGAAATCCTCGAGGAACGCCGCCTCGCGCCCCGGCTGTGCGCCCAGTCCCCGCTCGCCGCGCTCGAAGTCTCCGCGCGAGGTGTTGATGCCCAGAATGCGCAGGCCCTGGCGCCGGCAACGCGCCGCGACCTCGGCGGCCGGCACCTCGTACGGCCAGTGCATCTCGATGGCGCGAAAGCCGGCGCGCGCCGCGGCATCGATCCGCTCGAGCAGCGGACGATCCGGCCACAACAGCCCGATGTTGGCGGAGAACCTGGGCACGGAACGGATCAGGTCCCTGCCAGCGGCTCGAGCAGGGCCTGGTGGACCAGCGCCGGGAATTTCTCGCCGAGATCGGTCGGCCCGGGCAGCAATTGCAGCATCAGCACCATGACCAGGCGCGCCTCGGGATCGATCCGGTAAGTCGTGCTATAGGCGCCGCCCCAGCCATGGGCGCCCGGCGCATCCATGCCGTTGGCGCCATAGCGCTCCACGGTCTGAAAGCCGAAGCCGAAGCCGCGCCCGCCCGGCGCATCCTCGAGCTGATTGGTTCTCATCAGCGCCACGGTGCGCGGTGCCAGGATGCGTGCGCCGTCGAGCACGCCGTCGTTGCGGATCATTTCCAGGAAGCGCGCATAGTCGTGCGCCGTGGACAGCAGCCCGGCGCCGCCCGAGAAGCTCTTGCGCGGGCCCTCGAGGTAGTGGCCCTGTCCGCGCGCGCCCTCCGGGGCGCGCTCGATGGTGCCGTCGGCGCGCCGGGCATACACCACGGCGAGCCGCTCGCGCTTGTCCTCCGGCAGGAAGAAGTGCGTATCGCGCATCCCGAGCGGCTCGAAGAAGCGCGTGCGCAGGAACTCATCGAGCGACATGCCCGAGGCGCGCTCCACCACGCACCCGAGCACGTCGGTGGCGTATCCGTACACGAAGCGCTCGCCGGGCTGCGCGGCGAAGGGCAGCGTGGCGAGCCGCTCCATGGTCTCGCACACGGGCTCGTCCTTGTCCGCGGTGTACCAGCCGAAGCCTGCCGCGGGACCGAGGCCTTGCGCCGCGTAGCGCTCGGCCAGGTGCGGCTCGGTGCCGTAGGAAATGCCGGCCGTGTGGGTGAGCAGGTCGCGAATGGTGATGGGCCGTACCGCGGGCACGGGCTTGCCGCCCGGCACCGCCACGGTGGTCTTGGCGAACCCCGGAATGAATTCGCTCACCGGACCGTTCAGGCGCAGCTTGCCCTCTTCCATCAACGCGAGCACCGCCGCGCTGGTGAGCGCCTTGGTCTGCGAGGCGATCCGAAAAATGGTGTCCACTTGCATCGGGTCCCCGGCTTCCTTGTCACGCCAGCCCACGGCACGCTCGAACACCGGCTCACCATCACGCAGCACCAGCGCCACGGCGCCGGCGATACGCTCCTCGTCCACGTATTGCTGCAGCAATGCCTCGATGCGTGCAAGCCGCTCCGCGGAGAAGGCTTCGGGCGCGCTCGCCGTGGCCACCGACGCGCTGCCGGGCGTCGAGGGCGCGCATCCCGCAAATGTCAGACTCAGGGCGCACAAGGCTGCCAGCGAGATCCCCAGGCGCATGTTCGGTCTCCCCTCTTCTTTGGTGTGTGTCCTGCGCGATGCCCGGTTCCCCGGTACCGCTCTGTTCGTCCGCGCCCCTCGGCCGTTCGTGCGCCACGATGTCGCGTGCATCGTGTCACGCAACGGGCGCGACGGCGCGATTGTAGCGGACCGGCTGCCTGGTCGGTGCCGTGACAGGCCGGGTGCAGTGGCGCGAACCGCCTGCTGCGCCAGCCGCTGATCGCGCGAGCGGTCGCGGCGGTCGACTAGGTGAAGCCGATCCAGCGGCCGAAGGCGACCACGCCGATCCAGATGGCGAGCGAGGCGCCGCCTGCCAGACGCGCCGCGACCGGCAGCGCCGGTCCGGTGTCCCAGCGCTCGATGGTGCGCGCGGTCACCCGGTGAAACACCAGCAGGTTGATCAACGCCAGGCCCAGCAGCGCCGACTTCCACAGGAAGGGTACGTTGGTGGCGTAATGCAGGGCCTGTGAAACGAACATCAGTGCGCCCGTGATCGCCGCGCCGATGAAGGCCACCCAGGTGAACGGCAGGATCTCGGCCAGCAGACGGGTGACCGGGCGCTCGCGCGAGGCCACCCCGAGCAGCCGCAGATCGACCACAGCGATGGTGCCCACCAGCAGCGCGATGGCGAGCACATGCAGGCTTTCCACCCAGGGAAACAGCAAGGGGCTTTCGCGCACGGCGGCCGCGATACGCGTCTCCTCGAGCCACAACAGGAAGGGTTCGATGCGGGTGTAGACGTCCATGTCAGCCTCCCCAGTAAGCGATCCAGCGCCCGGCGAACACGATGCCCACCCACAGCGCCAGCGAGCCGATCGCCAGGCCGCGGGCATTCATGCGCCGCGCCGGCGTGGCCTCCCAGTAGGCCGGATCGTTGCGCAGCGGGCGGGCGAACACGGCGGTGAGCGCCACGACGACGACCAGCATCAGCATCTTGCCCTGGAACATGCCGTTCTCGAGGGAGCGTGCCGGCTCACCGATGATGAGCAGGAGGCCCGAGAGCGCCAGCACGACCAGCGCCCCCCAGAGCCAGGGCATGAAGCGGCGCGCCACGGTGGCGGTGGCCTGGCTGCGCAAGGCCAGCCCCATCACGCGCAGATGAATCAGGAACACCGCGGCGACCACCGCGGCGATGGCCAGGATGTGCAGCGTCTGCACCGCCGGGATGACCCAGGCCGTGGTTTGAATGTGCAGGCTGAGCGGCGTGCTCGCAAGCCACTCGGTGAACGCCGGCAGCGACTCCCCCATGCTATCCCCCTGGACGATTTCGTCCTGTTATTCGATCAGGCGTCCATTCGGATATGCCGGTCGCGCCCGTCTCCCGGGACGGGCGGCGGATGCCGGATACCCGATGTGCCGCGGCGCGCCTACAGCCAGCGCACGCACTGCTCCAGTGTCGCCGGCGCAGGCGTGGACTCGGTGACGGTCGTGCCCAGGTGCAACAGCCCGACGATGTGATCCTCGGGCGACAGCCCCAGCGTCGTCTTCACCTGCGGATCGTAGGCCGCCAGGCCGGTCTTCCACATCGCGCCGTAGCCGAGCGCGCGTGCCGCCAGGAACATGTTCTGGATGGCCGCCCCCACGGCGACCACCTGCTCGATCTCGGGAATCTTGCTGCGCGTGATGGTCGCGGCCGTCACCACGATGGTGGGCGAGCGCAGCGCCTTGTCACGCTCGGCATCGAGCTGATCCGGCGTGGCATCGGGCAGGCGCACCCGCAGTGACGCGGCCATTGCATCGGCCAATGTCTCGCGCGCCGCGCCTTCGAGCACCACGAAGCGCCACGGGCGCAGCCGGCCATGATCGGGCGCACGCACACCCGCGAGCAGAATGCGCTCGAGGTGCTCGCGCGTCGGTCCCGGCGCGGCCAGCTTCGTGGCCGAGACCCGGGAGTCGATTGCAGTCAACACATCCATCAACAATCCTCACAAACGACGCACCTGCATGGCGAGGTGCAAGCGATCGCCGCGCGGGGTACACATGGAGATGTCCAGCCCGCCGTCGACCGGCCAGGCGCGCACCAGCGCCTGGGAAGGAAGATACACCGGCAGCTTGAACTGGGTATCGATGCGTATGCCCGCAGCGGGAAGCTCCCGTGCCGCCGCGCCCAGGCATCGCCCGAGCGACCACATGCCATGTGCCACGGCTTGCTTGAAACCGAACCATTTCGCCGTGGTGGCCGTCAAGTGAATGGGATTGAAATCGCCCGAGACGGCCGCGTAACGCCAGCCGGTGTTCTCCGCGATCTCCAGCGTCTCGGTGCTCACGCCGGAGGCCGGATGATTGGAGCGCTCGATGGCGGGACGCTTGCTGCCCTCCTTGGTCGGGTTGTTGCCCCGCGCGAACATGGTGCTGATCTCTTCCCACACGACCTGGCCGTCGTGCAGGTAACGGGTCGTGAAATCGTACTCCTGCCCTGCATCGGTGACCCGCATGGTGTCGAAGGTCACGCCCAGCGAGAGCGGCGCGCGCGGATCGATCGGCGCCAGCACGCGGATGGTGTTGCGCAGGTGGATCAGGCCGAGCACCTTCACCGGGAAGCCCCGGGCGATGAACAGCTGCATGTGCAGCGGCATCGCCACGACATGCAGGTACGCGGGTGGCAACGGCGCATCGGCCGGCACGCCGCAGATCTGCCGGTAGCGTTCGAGGTGACGCGCTGCGAGCGTCACGCGCCGCACCTCGAGCTCGACCGGCTCGATGACCTGCCCTTCGGGTGCGATGTACGGCTTGCGTCCGAGCAGCACCCGGGCATAGGGCGGCACCATCGAGGGCAGCCGGCCGAACGAAATCGTCTTGGTGGATGGCATCAGGCTCTAGCGACCAAGTCTTGACACTCTTGGCGAAGGATCACGGTTGCGCGGGTCTCTCGGTCATCGGGCACGCCAGGCTCGGATGGTCGGCCCATGTTCCGAATCAACTGGCTGTGGCGGCCGTCGCCGCTGGTGGACACGCAAACCGGTCGCGTTCTTCTGGCGGCAACCGCAACTTTACGGCACTGTGCGGTCGATGACGATGGTCAGTGTACCGTCTCCGGCGGAAAAATCGTGCTCCGCCATGCCGTAGAAGTCTCCGCTTTGCTCCTGCGGGCTGCCCGATTGCGACAGGCGCGCCACGACCTGCACGCGTGGCACGCTCGCGATGGAGCGTCCGGCAATCATTGCATCGTCCTCGGTAAGCTCCACGGTGAGCGGCGCCGAGCTCGAGCTGTGGCGCTGCACCGCGAGCGGCGGACCACCGGCCGGGTCGCGCGCGAGCACATAAAGCGTGAGCGGCTCATCCAGCCTGGCCTGGATGTCCGGGGCGATCGACACCGACACCTGCAGGCGGCGTTGGGCGGCGCTTGCGCCGGCCGCGGTCCCGGCGGCGATCTGTGCGTCGAGCGCCTGCACCTGGCGTGCGATGAGATCGCGCACCTCCTCGGGCGGATCGAGCGTCAGGAGCGCGTTCAGACGCTCGCGTCCGCGCTGCAGGTCGCCCCGCGCCAGGGCCGCCATGCTGCCATACCACAGCGCCTTGGGATGCTCGGGCGCGCGCGTCAGCGCGACGTCGAACAGCTCGCCGGCCCGGCCGGTGAGGGTGGATTCATCGTCCAGGATGAGCGCTTCGCCCAGGCCGATGACGGCCTCGAGATTTTGGCCGCGGGACAGATCGTAGGCGCGCTGATAGGCATCGGCGGCGCGGGCATACTCGCCGCGGGCCGTGGAGGAACGGCCGAGCATCAGCCAGCCCTGCAGGTCCTGCGGGTCTTTCTGCAGACGCGC
>QGUO01000539.1 GCA_003242495.1 Pseudomonadota bacterium
GTTCCTGCGCCAGACGCGCGGGCAGTGGGGTCTCGACGATGGATTCGCAGAGCTGGTCTTGTCGTGGGCGGCGCGCCTGCACGAGATCGGGCTCGACGTGTCGCACTCGCACTATCACCGGCATGGCGCCTATTTGCTGGAGCATGCCGACATGCCAGGCTTTCCGCAGGAAGAGCAGCGCATCCTCGCGCAGCTCGTCGGGGCACATCGGCGCAAGCTGCGCCTCGAATCCCTCGAGGACCTCAATCCGCCCTGGCACGTCAAGACGGAGTATCTGATCGTGTTGCTGCGCCTGGCGGTGCTGCTGCATCGTGGCCGCAGTCCCGCGAGTTTGCCATCGATCGAGCTGCGGCCCGAGCGGCGTTCATTGGAGCTGGTGTTTCCGGAGGGCTGGCTCCAGGAGCATCCGCTCACGGTCGCGGATCTCGAGCGCGAAAGCGATTACCTGAAGGGCTGCGGTTTCCGCTTGCGCGTCGCGTAGACGGCCTCACGGCATCAGCTGAGTCGGCCACGTGCGGCGAGCGCAGCACCGCCTGTCGGGCGGGGCTCACTCGCTGGTCGCGGCGTAACGGCGCAACAGCGCGCCCTGGGCGTTGACGGGTGCGCCGTCGCCGGGCGTGAGCCGCTCGTAGGAGCCGTCGCAGCGCAGCTGCCATGCGTGGGTGTTGTCCGCCAGGTAGGTCTCCAGGTCCTCGATGATGCGCGCGCGGTGTTCGCGCTGCTCGATCGGAAAGCACACCTCGATGCGCCGGAAGAAGTTCCTGTCCATCCAGTCGGCGCTGCTGCAGAAGACCTCCGGGTCGCCGTCGCGGTGGAAATAGAACACGCGCGAGTGCTCGAGGAAGCGTCCGACGATGGAGCGCACCGTGATGTTTTCCGAGATCCCGCGCAGGCCCGGGCGCAGGGCGCAGATGCCGCGCACGATCAGGTCGATTTTCACGCCTGCGATGGACGCCTGGTAGAGCGCCTGGATGATCTGCGGCTCGACCAGTGAGTTCATCTTGGCAATGATGCGCGCCGGCCGGCCCTGGCGGGCGAACTCCATCTCCCGACGCGTACGTTGCAGCAGCGCTTCGTGCAGCGTGAACGGCGACTGCATGAGCTTGCGCATGCTGGCCACGCGCGTCGGGCTGGTGAGCTGCAGGAACAGCTCGTGCAGGTCCTCGCCCAACGCCGCATCGACCGTGAACAGCCCATAGTCGGTGTAGACGCGCGCGGTGTTTGGGTGATAGTTGCCCGTGCCGAAATGACAGTAGCGGCGCAGCGCGCCGTGCTCGCGACGCACCACCATGATGAGCTTGGCGTGTGTCTTGTAACCCACCACGCCGTACATGACGTGTGCGCCGGCTTCCTGCAGCCGGGTTGCCAGGGAGATGTTGTCGGCCTCGTCGAAGCGCGCCATCAGCTCGATGATGACCGTGACTTCCTTGCCGGCGCGGGCAGCATCCACCAGGGCATCGACGATCGGCGACTGCGGACCGGTCCGGTACAGCGTCTGCTTGATGGCGAGCACATCGGGATCCGCGGCGGCCTGGCGCAGGAACTCGATGACCGGCGCAAATGATTCATACGGATGGTGCAGCAAGAGATCGCCCTCGCTCATCGTCGCGAACACGTCTTCCTTGGCGGCGAGTCGCTTGGGGATCCCGGGCGTGAACATGGGATACTTCAGGTCGGGGCGGTCCACCAGGTCATACAGCGCCATCAACCGATTGAGGTTCACCGGGCCGTTGACCTGGTAGAGGTCGTCCTTGCCCAACGCGAAGTGTCGCAGCAGGAAGCTGGTGATGTCCTCGGGACAGTCGATCGAGGTCTCCATGCGCACCGCCGCGCCATAACGGCGCTGTGCGAGCTCGCCCTCGACCGCGCGCAGCAGGTTGTCCACTTCCTCGTCGTCGACGAACAGATCGCTGTTGCGGGTCACGCGGAACTGCCACGCGCCCGCCACCGTCATGCCGCTGAACAGCTGCGCAATGAACGTCGAAATCACGGCCGACAGAAACACGAAATGCGTCCTGGCCGGCGCGTCCGCCAGCGCCGGCAGGCGAATGATCCGCGGCAGCGAGCGCGGCACCTGCACCACCGCGAGGTTGGCATCGCGGCCGAAGGCATCCTTGCCGGACAGGCGGACGATGAAGTTCAGGCTCTTGTTCTGGATTCGTGGAAACGGCCGCGCCGGATCCAGCCCCAGCGGCGTGAGCACCGGCTCGACCTCCTGGGCGAAGTACCTGGCCAGCCATTCACGCTGCAAGGGCGAGAACGTCCTGCCGTTGACGAACTGGATGCCCTGCGTGGCCAGCTCGGGAAACACGACTTGATTGAGCAAGCGGTACTGGTCTGCCACCAGCGCAAGTGCCCGTTCGCGGATCGCGGTGAGTTGCTCGGGCACGGTCATGCCGTCCGGCCCGCTGCCCAGTGAGCCGAGATCCTGG
>QGUO01000540.1 GCA_003242495.1 Pseudomonadota bacterium
CTGTTCCGGCCCGGGTAAAACAACCGCCGAGGCCAGGCCCCTGCCCAACCCACCGGCCGCCTGCCCCGACTAGGGGGGGGAGGCAACCAAAACCCCCGCCCGCGGGCGGGGGCCCGCCGACCGGGCGCTGGTCAGCGACTACCTGGACTCGGTGCGCGAGGTCGAGCAGCGCGTCGAAAGGCTGATGGCCAAGGCCGACTCGCTCGGCAATCTGCCGGACGCGCCGCTCGGCGCCCCGGACGATTTCAGTGAGCTGCTGGATGTGCAGTTCGAGATGATCGCCTTGGCGTTCCAGACCGACCAGACGCGCATCGCGACCATGCGCATGATCAAGGAAGCGAGCATGCGCACCTTCCCGCAGGTCGGCGTGGACGAGGCGTTCCATCCGCTGTCGCACCACGGCGAGGACCCGCAGAAGCACGAGCGCCTGGTGCGCGTGCAGGCCTATCAGACCGAGCGTTTCGCCCGCTTTGCCCAGCGCCTGGCCTCCATCAAGGAGGGGGATGGCAATCTGCTCGACAACTCGATCATCCTGTTCGGCAGCAACATGGCCAACAGCGACCTGCACAACAACAATCCGTTGCCGCAGTTGCTGCTCGGCAAGGGCGGTGGCATCCAGGGCGGCCAGCATCTGGCCATGCCCAAGGACACGCCGCATGCCAACATCCTGCTGACCATGGTGCAGCGCGCGGGCGTCGAGCTCGAGAAGTTTGCCGATTCCACCGGTCCGATCGCCGGGGTCTGACGGTGCGCAACAGGGTGCACAGGACGGGACTGCGCCTCAGGCTCGCGGCTGCCGCGATCTTGTGCGCCTCCGCCGCCGTGGGCGGCACGGGCGAGATCTTGCCGGACGGCACCACGCCCCTGATGCAGGCGGCGTTCCAGGGCGACGTGGAGGCGGCGCGCCGGCTGATCGCCGCGGGCGCCGATGTCAACGCCGCCAACGTCTACGGCATCAATGCCATGCTGCTGGCCGCGGAGGTGGCGGATCCGGAGCTGATCAAGCTGCTGCTCAAAGCCGGGGCCGACGCCAATGCCGCCAATCCGGAGGGCGAGACGGCGCTGCACCTGGTCGCCCGCTCGGGCAACGTCGAGGCCGCAAAGCTGTTGTTGAAGGCTCGCGCCGCGATCGATCCACGCGAGAACTTCGGCGGGCAGACGCCGCTCATGTGGGCGGCTGCGCGGCGGCATCCGGCGATGGTGGAGCTGCTCGCGTCGCACGGCGCCGATGTCAATGCCCGTTCACACGTGCGCGACTACCAGCGCGTGGCGACGGCCGAGAGCCGCGCGAAGTTTCTCGACCGTGGCGGCCTGACCCCACTGATGTATGCGGCGCGCGAGAACTGCCGCGAATGCGTCGAGGTGCTGCTCAAGCACAAGGTCGACGTCGATCTGCCGGATCCCTCGGGCGTCGCACCGATGTCCATTGCCATGATGAACGGCAACTGGGACATCGCGAAGCGCTTGATCGAGGCCGGCGCGGACGTCAACCAGTGGGACATCTTCGGTCAATCGCCGCTGCACGTGGCCATCGTCAATCTGAGAACCCGTCAGAGCAACCATCCGCTCGACGTGAACTCGCCCAACCAGTCGAGCGGTCGCGACATCGTCAGGATGCTGGTCGAGCGCGGCGCGAATCCCAACCAGCAGCTTTATTTCCGGGCACCCGGTCGCGGCTTCGGGGCCACGGGTCGCGGCACGACGCCGTTCCTGGCGGCTTGCGCCATCGGCGACATCGAGACCGTGAAGTTGTTGCTGGCGCATGGCGCCGACCCGCGGCTTGCCACCGCCGACGGCCAGGGTCCCATCATCCTCGCGGTCGGCTCGCGTGCCGGGGGCACCGGCAATCCGGGCGCACGGCTGGTCTTTGCCGGCGCACCGCCCGAGCCGCAGGAAGAGAAAGCGCCCGACGGCAAGGACCCGACCGTCGAGCTCATCAAGCTGCTCGCCGAGGCCGGCGCGGACGTGCATCTGATCGCCAAGCGTCACTTCCTGCAGCGCACGCGCGGCGGCTCCGCCCTGCACTATGCGGTGCGTACCCGCAACAAGGCGGTGATGGCCGCGCTGGTGGAGCTCGGGATCGACGTCAACGCCAAGGACGAGGACGGTCTGACCGCACTCGACTATGCGATGGGGCGGGGGTATGTGCCCTTTCTGCAGATGCCGCATCCGCCGCTGCATGATCTGGCGAATGCGCTGCGCAGCTGGGGCGCCAATGTGGAGCTCGCGCAGACGCCGGACTGGCCGCCGCAGGGGCCGCCGATCGGCACGGCCGTGTACGATGCCGTCATCTGGCCGGTCGAGCCGGTCGGGCCTTGATCATGACACGCGGGCTCGGACGACCCGCGCGACCACGAACCATGTCCGAATGAACCCGGGTGCAATGCTGCTTGCCGCGCGCCGCGCGCGGGCGCCGCACAGCCCTGTGC
>QGUO01000117.1 GCA_003242495.1 Pseudomonadota bacterium
CCTGCCACTCGCCGCGCGCGTGCTCGGCGGCGAGCTCGTTCAGTCCGGCGACGATTTTCGCCAGGTCGTCGGCGGCGAGCAGACCCTGCGCGTGCAGCATCTGCGCATGCGCGATGGAGGCGCGCACGTCGTATGCGACCAGGCGGTTGTCGAGCGCATGGTCCTCGCCGGCGGTATAGCGCAGCACCCGCTCATCGAGCGGCGCCCCCTTGTCCCACAAGCGCGCGGTCGGTCGCGACATGGTCATTGCCCGCTGGCCTGCTCGGCCGGGGTCAACGCGGCGACGTTCTCGACGATCAGGGTGCCGGTGCCTTCGTTGGTGAACACCTCCGCGAGGATGCTGTCCGCCGACTTGTAGGAGATCACGTGCACCCGGCGCACACCGCCGCGGATGGCCGCCTCGATGGCTTTCGCCTTCGGAAGCATGCCGTCCTTGAGGCTGCCTTGCTCCTTGAGGCGCTCGAGTCCCGCAAGGTCGGTGTAGGAAATGATCGACAACGGATCCTCGAGCGACTCGAGGATGCCGGGCGCGTCGGTGCACAGCATGAGCTTCTCCGCCTTGAGGGCGGCGCCGATGGCAGCGGCGACGGTGTCGGCGTTGATGTTGAGCAGCGTGCCCGAGTCATCGGCCGACACCGGGCTCACCACGGGCATCAGGCCGTCGTCGAGCAGCTGCTGCAGCACCTTGGCATCGATGAGGTCGATGTCGCCGACGAATCCGTAGTCCACGGTCTGTCCGTCCACCGCCACGGGCGGGCGGCGATGCGCGCGGACCAGCCCGGCGTCCACTCCGCTCACGCCCACGGCCGGAATGGCCAGTTCGCGGCAGATCCCCAGGATCTGGGTGTTGACCAGCCCGTTGAGCACCATGCTGGTGACCTCGATGGACTTCTCGTCCGTCACGCGGCGTCCGGCGACCAGGCGCGGCTCGATGCCGAGCGATTCCTGGATGCGGGTGAGCTGCGGACCGCCGCCGTGCACCAGCACCACGCGGATGCCGACCTGGTGCAGGATGGCGACTTGCTCCATCAGCGCGCGCGTGGCGGCCGGCTCGCCGAACACGCCGCCACTCGCCTTGATGACGAACACCTTGCCCTTGAACATGCGGATGTAGGGCGCCGCGCTGCGCAGCGCACGGACCGCGACGGAAGGATCTGAACGATGGTTCAAAGCGCGAACTCCGGCCAAATGATATGACGTGGATTGTGACGTGGTCTGTGAGGCGGGCGGTGCGGCGGTGTCGAGCGCCCTCTCGCTGCGTCGACCCGCTCAGCCGCCCAGGAAGGCGAGCTCGAGAATGATCGGGCACGCCCGCCCGATCATCAAGCGCGACGCAGGCCGCATGCTCAACCTCGCAGCAGGCGATACAGCACGGCCATTTGCACGACCATCCGATTGTAGGCTTCGCGGACCACGACGCTGCGTGGTCCGTCGAGCACCTCGTCGGCCACCGCGACGTTGCGCCGCGCAGGCAGGCAATGCATGAACCGGCAGTTCGGATCCGTCGTGCGGAACCAGCTGTCCGTGACGCACCAGTCGCCCAGATTCTGGCGCAGGCGCGCTTCGGCCTCGTCGTCGCCGTAGTGGCGCGGCGAGCCCCACTCCTTGGCGTACACCACGTGTGCGCCGGCAAGTGCTTCATTGCGGTCGGTGGTCTCGCGTACCGAGCCGCCGGACTCCCGGGCCGCACGCTCCGCCTTCTCCATCACCTGTTGCGGCAGCTCGAAGCCTTCAGGGCGCAGCACTACGACCTCCATGCCGCGCATGGCGGCCATGTGCACGGCCGAAGAGGGCACCGCGAGCGGCAATGCCCGGGGATGGTTCACCCACGTGAGCACGAATTTGCCCCGCTCCGGCACGTTCAGCTCGTCCATGGTGTGCCAGTCGGCAAGCGCCTGGCAGGGATGACTGGCCGCCGATTCCATGTTGACCAGCGGCTTGTCGCACAGGTCGGCCATCATCTTGAACTGGGTCTCGGCCAGGTCGGCGGCGAGGTCGCGCCCTTCGGCGAACATGCGGATGCCCATCACGTCGCAGTAGGAGGCCAGCACCGGCACGGCCTCGCGCACGTGCTCGGCCGCCGCCCCGTCCATGATGGCGCCGAGACGCGTTTCCATCTGCCAGGTGCCCTGGCCGGGCGTGATCACCACCGAGGTGCCGCCCAGCCGCATCATGGCGCTTTGGAACGAGGCGAGTGTACGCAGCGACGGGTTCAGGAACAGCAGGCCCAGCACCTTGCCGGCCAGTGCGTTGGGCTGCGGATGCTGTTGCAGGCGCGCGGCCAGGCCCAGCAGGTCCTTGATTTGCGCGCGTTCGAAGTCCGCCAGGTCGAGAAAGCGATTCATTGTTCGATCCGGTTTTCAGTGCAGTGGGTCTTCGGGTCTCACGGCGCGATGCGCGCCAGCGCATCGCGCAGCTGTTCGACGTGCTCGCTCGTCAGAACATACGGTGCCAGGATGCGCAATACATGCGGGTCGGCGCTCGTGCCCGTCAGGATGTTCTGTTGCAGCAGCTCGGTGTGCACTTCCTTCGCCGGTCGCGAGGTGCGCAGGCCGAGCAGCAGCCCCGCGCCCTGCGTGCCGGTCACCGGCCCGACGAGGCACTGCTCGCGGATCTGTGCCGAGCGTGCCCGCACGTTCTCGAGCAGATTCTCGGATTCGATGATGTCGATGACCGCCTCGACGACCGCACAGGCGAGCGGTCCGCCGCCGAACGTGGTGCCGAGCGAATCGAGCTCGAGGTAACTCGCGACGTGGTCGGCCACCAGCATCGCCGACACCGGAAATCCTGCGCCGAGCGCCTTTGCCGTGGTGATGATGTCGGGCGTCACGCCGTACAGGTTGGCGGCGAAGGGCGCGCCGGTACGGCCCACGCCGCATTGCACCTCGTCGAAGATCAGCACCGTGCCATTCTCGCTGCAGCGCAGGCGCAGGGCTTCGAGGAAGGCCTTCGGCAGGTCCACGGCGCCGGCCATGCCCTGCACGGGCTCGACGATCACGGCGGCCGTGCGGGCGCCGATCACGGTGTCGAGCCGGTCGATGTCCTCGGGGGATATGAATTTCACCTCGAAGGGCGCGGACGGAAAGCCGTACCACTTCTCTTTCGCACCCCAGGTCACGGCCCCGGCTGCCGCCGTGCGCCCATGGAAGCCGCCGCGCACCGCGACCACTTCCGTGCCGCCGGTCATCTTGCACGCCAGCTTGAGCGCGTTCTCGTTCGCCTCGGCGCCCGAGTTGACGAAGAACACGGTGTCGAGCCCCAGGCCGCAAAACCGTGCCAGCCGGGTGGCGGCGCGGGTCCGCACGTCGAGCGGCACGGCATTGGTCTGGAAGCACAGCGCCTGTGCCTGCGTGTTCAGCGCCGCCAGCCAGCGCGGATGTCCGTAACCGAGCACCGCGACCGCATGGCCGCCGTACAAGTCCAGCACCCGGCGTCCGTCGGGCGTGTGCAGATATACGCCCCGTGCGTCCGTCACCTGCAGCGGAAACTGGGCATAGACGGGGGCGAGATGATCGGCCGGAGCCTGCGAGGAGGTCGTTGCTGCGAGCGGTCGTTGCATGGATGTCTGCCTGTAAGCCTGTTAGCCGGTGGTCAGGTCCAGCCGGGCGCCGGCGCCGTGAGCCCCGTGGTCTCGTCGAGGCCGAACTGACGATTGAGCCATTGCAGGGCACCGCCGGCGGCGCCCTTCACCAGATTGTCGATCGCGCACATCACCGCCACGGTGTCGCCGCTCGCTGCGCCGCTCAGGAACGCGTAATTGCTGCCCGCGACATACTTGATATGGGGCATCTCCGCTGTCACGCGCACGAAGTGCCGGCCCGCATAGAGCTCGCTCAACGCGCCCAGCAGCTCGGCCGTCGTCACACGCCGCCGGGCGCGCGCCTGGACCGTGACATGGATGCCGCGTGCGAACGGGCCGGAGTGCGGCACGAAGCTGAATTCGGCCTGCACGTCGGAGGCCGCCTGCGCGAGCGCGGTGATCTCCGGGGTGTGGCGATGCGCGAGGGGGTTGTAGGCGTATAAATCGCTGTGCCGTTGCGGATGATGCGTGCCCGCGCCCGGCGAGCGGCCCGAGCCCGTGCTGCCGGTGATGCCGGTGATGAACACCTGCGGCTCGGCCAGGCCGAGCTTGAGCAGCGGCACGCTCGCAAGCAACGCGGCCGTGGCGAAGCAGCCGGGGTGGGCGACGTGGCGCGTCGGCGCTGCGTCGAGATGCTCGGGCACGGCGCAGGTGAACTGCGCGATGCGCGCGGGCGCGCCGTGCGCATGCTTGTACACAGCCTCGTAAGCCTGTGCCGTCGGATAACGATAGTCTGCGGAAATATCCACGACGCGCGGGCGCGAGCCGCGCGCCTCCGCGGCGCTGAGCAACCGGTCGATGAGACTGGCCGCGACTCCATGTGGTGCGGCCGAGACGATGGCGGGCTCGGCCAGCGAACCGGTCATTTCGGTGACCGCCTCGAGGCTGGAGAACGTCAGCTCGGGATACAGCGGCGCAAGATGCGGGAACCACTTGGCGACCGGTTCGCCCGGCTGGCTGTCGGACAGCACGGCCTTCAGCTCGAGCCGCGGATGCGCCGCGATCAAGCGCAGCAATTCACCGGCCACGTAGCCGGTCCCGCCGAGCACGATGACGGGAATGGCAGGTTCGCTCATGTTTTTCCGCCCACTCATTCGATCTTGGCCGCGCGGGCGCCCAGGCCCAGGGACTCGATCACGCAGTCGCCGAGCGCGGCGCCGTCGGTGATGGAGTTGAAGGCCGGTACGCCGAACTGTTCGCGGATGATGTTCACGCCCACCGCGTTGTCGGTGGCCTTGCCCGTGACGACAGCGGGCTCGATGCCGAAGCGCTCGCGCAACAGCTTGACGCCGCCCCAGGCAGCCACGGGATCGTTGGCCGAAAGCACCACGGAGGTGAGCGCCGCGCGGATGTCAGGCGCCGACAGAATCGCCTCGACGCCGTACGCGCCCAGCAGGCCGTCGCCCAGCTCGAAGATCATCAGGTCCGGTTCGCCCCGCGCCATCTCGGTGAGCAGCGCGCGCGTGATCGCCGGGCCGTTCTGCGCCGTGGTGGTCACCACGCCGAGGTCGGTGAAGATCATGGTGCGGCGCGCGCCCGCGTCCTCCATGGCCAGGATGTCGCGGCGCAACGATACGCCCGTCGCCTTGAAGGCATGAATCTTGAGCCCGCGATGCCGCATGCGGGAGACGATGGCGCAGGCGGCGGCCGTCTTGCCTGACTCCATGCAGGTGCCCGCGAGCGCCACGACCGGTACGCCGCGCGTGTCGAGCCGGGTGTTCAGGTCGAGCTGCTGATAGCCCACGCGCGCCGGCACGCCGATGCGCTCGCCGAGGTAGGGAAAGGTCAACACCACGCCGAGCACGCGCACGTCGAACGGCCGGCCTTTCTCGGGGTTGACCGAATCGACTGCGCCGAGCACGCCGCCGATGTTGAGCAGCTGGATGACGTCGCCTTCCTTGATCGACTTCGGCAGATGCCCGGAGTAGCCGAACAAGGCTTGACGATGGCCGAGCGCGCCCACGATCACGTCGCCCTTCGAGAGCTTGGCCATGCGCCCGCTGGTGAGCTCGAGCGTGTTGTAGGTGGACTTGTTGGTGAGCACCTCGGCGACCAGCACCACGCCTTCTTCGCACGGAATGTCCGTGGTGGCGATGCGCAGCTCGTGACCCAGGTTCAGCGCCTGGGTGATCGAAGCGATCTTGTCGACAATGACCGTTTTCATCATTTGCTTCCGCCGCTCGCTTGGTTGTCGTGCGCGCCGGCGCGCGCCCAGAACATGCCCGGCAGGGCGACCATTTTCGAGAACCCGAGCGCATCGGCCGGGCTCCACTCGCCGGCGGCCTCGCCGTACACGCCCTTGGAGGCGGCCATGATGGAGTACGGCGAGGTCACGCCCGCGACGAATGCATGGCCGGGACGATAGAGGAGCTTCACTTCCCCGGTGACACGGGCCTGTGAGGCGACGAACAGCGCCTCGATGTCACGGCACACCGGATCGAGATGCTGTCCCTCGTGGATCAGGTCGCCGTACGGTCCGGCGAGCATCTCCTTGATGCGCTGTTGCCGCCCGGTCATCACCAGCTTCTCGAGCTCGCGGTGTGCCGCAATGAGCGCCTCGGCGGCCGGCGCCTCGAAGGCGACCCGGCCCTTGGTGCCGATGATGGTGTCGCCGAGATGAATGCCGCGACCGACGCCGAAGCGCGCCCCGATGGCCTCGAGACGCTCGATGAGGGTCACGGGGTCGAGCCGCTCGCCGTCCAGGCTCGACGGCACGCCCTGCTCGAAGCCCACCCGATGCGTCTCGGCCGGCTGCGGCGTCACGAACGCATCCTTCGACAGCACCCAGGCATGCTCGGGAATGGTGTCCTCGGAGGTGAGCGTTTCCTGCCCGCCGATGGTCACCCCCCAAAGCCCGCGATTGATCGAGTAGGCCGCGCCGTAGGGCGGAATCGGCAGCTTGCGCTGTTCGAGATACGCGAGCTGCTCGGGCCGCTTGAACGCCTGGTCGCGCACCGGCGCCAGAATGGTCAGCTCCGGCGCCAGCGTGCGCAGCGCCACTTCGAAGCGCACCTGATCGTTGCCCGCGGCAGTGCAGCCGTGAGCGACGATGTGCGTGCCGATCTTGCGGGCGTGCTCGGCGATGGTCTGCGCCTGCATGACGCGCTCGGCGCCCACGCACAGCGGGTACATCTGGCCGCGCTTGATGTTGCCCATGATGAGGTACTTGATCACCTGGTCGAAGTAGGCGCGCTTCGCATCGATGCGGACGTGGTCCTGCGCGCCCAGGGAGCGCGCCCGCTCTTCGAGTGTGCGCGCCGCCTCGTCGTCGATGCCGCCGGTGTCCACGGTCACGGTCACCACGGGGCGGCCGTAGGTTTCCGCGAGCCAGGGAACCAGGAACGAGGTGTCGAGGCCGCCCGAGAAGGCGAGCAGAATGGGTTCGGAACCAGGGGGCAGCGTTGGCGTCATGGATTCGGGAGCTAGCAAGGTTGTCTCTGGAAATGCCGCGCCGTACACCCGCCGAAGTCGGCAGGTTGCGGTGCATGCGATGTGTTCGGTGTTGGGTTCGGTCCGGTTGGTTGCTGGTTGGTTAGCGAATCGCTCCCCGGGGGGGAGCCTGGGTCCGCGGCGGCTTCTTCGGCCGCGCGGTCAGATCCTGAATACTTCGCGCAGGCGCTCGCGAAGCTTGCGTTGCGCGCGCGCGTCCTCGGTGGCGAGAAAGATCGTGTCGTCGCCCGACAGGGAGCCGACCACCTCGGGCCACTGCGACCTGTCGATGGCGACCGCCACGCTCTGCGCCGTTCCCGTGGTGGTCTTCACCACCGTGAGGGACGGACCGGCGGTGCGCACCTCGACGACGAAGTTCGCGACCGCCGCGAAATGGTTCGGCGCAAGCGCCTCCTCGGCCGGCGGCACGATGTAGCGGTCGCCGGCCTTGGCCACCCCCAGCTCGCGCAGGTCGCGGCTGACGCTCGACTGCGTGGCCTCGAAGCCCTGCTTGCGCAGCACTTTCACCAGCTCCTCCTGGTTGCGCACGGTCGATTCGCGCAGGATCCTCAGGATCGCCGCACGGCGCGCAACGGACTGATGGATCTCGGCAGCCATGTCAGAGGAGTCGTGGACGCGGTTGCATAAAAACGCGGCCAGTCTGCATAAATATGCAGACCCTGTCAACTACCCGCGGCGCCTCACAACGCGCGGGCCTTGCGCGAGCGCCACGCGCCGTCCCCGGCGTATACCACCAGCGCGAGCCAGATGAGCGCGAAGCCGAGCACGCGCGGCCCGGCGAACGGCTCGTCGTAGAGCAGGACGCCGACGAGGAGCTGGATGGTCGGGGCGGTGTACTGCAGGATGCCCACCGTGGTGTACGGGATGCGGCGGGCGCCGTAGGCGAACAGCACCAGCGGAATGGCGGTCAACGGGCCGCCGAGCATGAGCAGCAGGGTGAGCGACGGCCCGGCTTCGCCCAGGGCGCCGATTCCCGCGATCTCGCACCACACCAGATAGCCGGCGGCGATCGGCAGCAGCAGGCAGGTCTCGGCGGCGAATCCGGTGAGGGCGTCGGCACTGACGAGCTTGCGTACCAACCCATACAGGCCGAAGGAGAAGGCCAGGGCGAGTGCGATCCAGGGAGGCTGTCCGGCGTGCCAGCTCAGCCAGGCCACCCCCGCACCGGCCAGTGCCACGGCGAACCATTGCGCAGCATTGAGGCGCTCCGAGAGCAGCACGACGCCGAACAGGACGTTCACCAATGGATTGATGAAGTAGCCCAGCGCCGCTTCGACGATGCGCTGATTGGTCACCGCCCAGACGTACACCAGCCAGTTGGTGCTGACCAGCGCGGCGCTCGCGAACAGCGCCAGGCGCACGCGGGTGTTCGCCAGAGCGGCGGCGATCCTTCGCAGCTGTCCGCGCCATCCCAACCAGGCGACCGCCAGCAGACAGGCCCAGGCCACGCGGTGCGCCGTGATCTGCAGCGCCGGCACCGTTTGCAGCTGCTTCAGATACAGCGGCAGCAGGCCCCAGATGAGGAAGGCGCCCAGGGTGGCGGCCAGCCCCCGGGCGTCGGGGCGCGCGGCGGTGCCGGGAACTGTCGAGGTGGAAGCGATGTCGTCGGCCATGGTCGGGGAGCTCGGGACACGCATGATAAGGAAACCCGCGGTGCCGGCAGGAGTTTTTTCTAGTAGGCTGCGCGCGATGACATCCCCTTCTCTCGATCATGCACGCCGCCTGCTCGCGCTGGCGCAAACCGGGCTGCACTTCGCGCAGGACGAGTACGACCGCGAGCGTTATCGCGAAGTGGCGCAGATTGCCGAGCAGCTGCTGCTGGCCGGTGGCGCGCCGTGTGCGCGCGGGGAAATCGAGCGTGCCTGGTTCGTCGAGGATGGGTACGCCACGCCCAAGATCGACGTGCGCGGCGTGATTTTCCGCGGCGATCGGGTGCTGATGGTGCGCGAGCGCGTCGATGGCAAATGGACGGTGCCGGGCGGATGGGCGGACGTGAACGACAGCCCGGCCGAGGCGGTGGAGAAGGAAATCGAACAGGAGTCCGGGTTCACGGCGCGCGCCGTCAAGCTCGCCGCGGTCTACGACCGCAACAAGCATGATCATCCGCCCTACCTGTTCCATGCCTGGAAGCTGTTCTTCATCTGCGAGATCCTGGGCGGTGAGCCGCGCACCAGCTACGAGACCACCGACGTGCGCTTCTTCGGACTCGATGAGCTGCCGGAGCTGTCGACGGGCCGCGTGACGGCCGTCCAGGTCCGGCGCATGTACGCGCATCACCTCGATCGGTCCTTGCCCACGGAGTTCGACTGAGCGGCCGGATGGGCGGTTGCTGTAACCTCCGGGGCCGTGCTCGCCCTTGTGCGC
>QGUO01000118.1 GCA_003242495.1 Pseudomonadota bacterium
CCGACATCGTGGCACTTGCCTCGACGGGCGGTGCCGGCGCGCCCGGGGGCGCAAGCGCGCCGGCCGTGCGTGGCGTGCGGCCGTACATTTCCACGCTGGGCGGCTTCCCTGGCGTGGCGGGCGGCGTTGGCGCCCCCCCGCCTTCGAGCGCCGATGAAATCGATACATTGCCGGGCGGCCAGGGGCCGGGCGACAACGAGCCGACGCCCGCCAAGCCCTCGGACGAGCCGCCCACGAGCGGACAGGGCGACTTGCCCGACAACATTCCGGCGGGCGACGGACAGGGACCGGGCAGCCCGGGCGGTAACGGACCGACGCCCACCAAACCCTCGGACGAACCGCCTGCGAACGATGGGCCGGACAACACATCGCCCGGTGATACACCGCCGGGGAACGGGCAGCCGGACGATCCTGATTGGGAGCATCCGCCGTTCCCGGGCGACGACCCGGTGCCCCCGGTGACCGTACCGGAGCCCGGCGCGCTCGGACTGTTCGTGCTCGGCCTGGCCGGCGCGGCGGCCATGCGTCGCCGGCGTCCACGAATCCAGAAGTAATCCTCCTCAATCCTCCTTTCGCCGGGCGTCTGGTCGCACACCTTGTGCGCCCAGACGCCCCGCTGCCCTCGCGCCGTGACGACGGTCGCCTCGTCGAGACACTTCACGCGCCTTCGCCGGTACTTCTTCGCATTTCTCCGCAGTCTTGCAGTTCTTCGCTTGCCGGTCGCCGTTCTTCACCGCGCTTCACCCATCTGCCCGCTGGGAACGCACACACTCCTCTCGAGCGCTGCACAGGCAGCCAGCAATCGAAAGGAGCTTCACATGAACATCGGAAAGACCGTCGCAATCGCCGGCATGTTTGCCGTCTCGGCCGTGCCACTCGCCGCCTCGGCAGGGCCTGCGCAAGCCCTGGATGCCTGCCTCGAGTCGTACGTCGAGACGTATGTTCCCGCAGGCCACCCGATCAAGTTGATCAAACAACGCGAACGGCGCGCCCCTTTCACGGAGTTCAGTCAATCCTCGGGGCCGTACACCATCGCCATCGAGGCGCGCGGCACGGAAAGCGGCAAGCTTTACGGCAGCGCACGTTGCATCGCCGATGCACGCGGCCACGTGATCGTCATGGACACGCCGCCACCGCACACGTATCGCGCGCTTGCGACGTTCACGGCAGTATTGGCCCGTGGATGAAGCTCGGCGCCACCCGCACCTGAGCCACTGAACGCCGCCGCGGGGGACTGCCCCCCGCGGCAAATGAGGAGCGAGGACGTCGGCCACCTCGCTTCGCGAGCCGCAGGCGCACCGCTTTGCAGCAGTAAACTGCGTGGCCTCCCACGACACCGATCGCGCCTATACTGGCCGGACCGGCGATCGCGGTCCGAGCGCATTCCATGGCCGATGCCCGTCCCCGCAGACTGGATCCTCCCGTCGATCCACAGCGCGATCATGTGCTGGGCGCCCCCGAGGCGCCGATCACGCTGCTGGAGTACGGCAGCTATGCCTGCCCGTACTGCCATGCCGCACACGACATCATCGTGGACCTGCGCGATCGCTTCGGCGAGCGCATGCGTTACGTGTTCCGGCACTTGCCGATTCGCGACAGCGACGAGGCACACCAGGCGGCGCGGCTGGCCGAGTACGTGGGAGAAACGACCGGCGACTTCTGGGCGATACACGACACGCTCATGCGTCGCGGCCCGACGTTCGCCCCCGAAGACTTTCCGGCCATCGCCGCGGAGTTCGCGGTCCCGCTCGAGGCGGCATCGCCCGCGGCATGCGCGGCCGCCGATGCGCGCGTGCAGGAGCACATCGATAGCGCCCAACGCAGCGGGGCACGGGAAACCCCGACGTTCTTCATCAACGGTCGTCGCTACGAAGGCGCCTGGGATCAAGGCGCGCTCGCCGACGCCATGGTCGGCTCGCTCGGTCATCGTTTGCAGGCGGCGACGCTGGATTTCGCGCGCTGGGCGCCCTCCGCCGGACTGTCGCTGCTGCTCATGGCGCTCGTGGCCGTCGGGCTCGCCAATTCTCCGCTCGGACCGGCTTTCCTGGCTGCGTGGAACACCCCCTTCGGATTGGCGCTCGGCGACGCCGCCTTCATCATGCCGCTGCTCGACTGGATCAATCACGGTCTGCTCACCGTGTTCTTCCTGGTCGTGGGCCTGGAGATCAAGCGCGAGGTCACGGTCGGCCGCCTGGCGTCGCCTCGCGTGGCCGCGTTGCCCATCGCCGCATCGCTCGGTGGCATGACCCTGCCGGCGCTCATTTTCCTGGCCGTCGTGCCTGCCGGCCCGCTCAGTGCCGGCTGGGGCGTGCCGATCGCGACCGATACGGCATTCGCCATCGGGGTCATCGCGCTGCTGGGCGAGCGGGTCCCGGTGGAGCTGCGTGTGTTCCTCACGGCCGCGGTCATCGTCGACGACCTGGCCGCGATCGGCATTCTGGCCGTGTTCTATTCCGAGGCGCTTCACACGGGCTGGCTCGCTCTCTCCGCCCTGATCGTCGTGGTCCTGGTGAGCATGAACCGCAGCGGCATCCATCGCGCGCTGCCCTACGGGGCGTTCGGCGTGCTGCTCTGGATCTGTCTGCACCACGCGGGGCTGCACGCCACGCTGGCGGGCGTGGTGCTGGCCATGGTCACGCCCACCCGTCCGCCGGCCAACCTGCGTGCATTGCAGGCACAGGCGGAAATGGTCATCCGCGAGGAGACCCGGGTCGGCATGCAGGCGCTGCACCATGGGCCCTCCGAAGACGCGCTGCACACGCTCGATGTCATCCATGAGCAGATCGAGTCGCCCGCCAGCAAACTGCTGCGGACCATGGCGCCCTGGTCGAGCTATGTCGTGTTGCCCGTGTTCTCCCTGGCCAACGCCGGTGTGACCTGGACACCGGATGTCCTCGCCGGCAATGTCCGCTTGATGTGGGGCGTCGCACTCGGGCTGGTGCTCGGCAAGCCGCTCGGTATCGTGCTCGCCGCATGGCTGGCCGTGCGGACCGGCCTCGCCGTGAAGCCACATGAATACTCCTGGCGGCAACTGACGGGCGCCGGCGCGCTCGCCGGCATCGGTTTCACCATGTCGTTGTTCATTGCCGGCGAGGCGTTCGGTCACGGCACGCACTTTGCCGCCACGAAGATCGCCATCTTCCTCGCGTCGCTGATCGCCGGGGCGCTGGGCGTCGCGCTGCTGTGGCGCAGGACCGCCGCGCAGCAAGCCGTCCCGGATGCGGCGGCGGTGCGCTGACGCTGCCGAACGAGTCATTGCCGCATTCGCACCACTGGCCCGGCCGAACGCTGCAAGACGGTTGGATGGTCGACGAGCCTTCCCGCGGGGCTGCCGGAATTCGCTGGCGGCGCAGTCAGTCGACAGGCCGCGGCACACCGGGACGGCCCGGGCTGCATTCCAGCGCCGCGCGGTCCCAGCCAGCCGCGTCGGCAGCCGCTTCGTAGGTGCTCTCGAGGAAGGCCAGCAGCGTCGCGTCCGGATCGGCCGCGCGCCGAACCTCGTCGTAGGGCAACAGGAACTCGCCGAGCTGTTCGCTGAAAGAGGCTGCCGCGGGACGGACCGCCGCCTGACGGAAACCCGGCGGCTCCGGATACGCATACGAGTAGAAGGCCGCGTAGTCCGTGGCGCCGCCCCCGGGCCAGAAGCCCGCGCTCGACACTTCGTGCGAATACGCCTCGCGCACCACCTCGTCGGACAGGCCGGGAATGCCACCGGGATGCCGGGGAGCCGGACGCCCCGAGAACCGTGTGACCGCCAGGTCGAAGCTGCCCCAGAAGAAATGGACCGGGCTCGTCTTGCCGATGAAGCTCGTGCGAAATTGCTTGAACACCCGATCCACCTGCAGGAGCACACGCCAGAAGCGCTGCGCGAAGGCTGCGTCATACGATGAATGGGTCCGGTCCTGGTCCAGGGGGACGGCGTCGGGGATCTCGCTGGGTTGCGGACGGATGTGCACCTCGCAGCCGAGCTCGGCAAGCGCCGCCGGCACGATCTCGTAAAAATCCGCCACCGCACGCGGCTGCAAGGCGATACGCCGACGCTCGCCGTCGCTCATCGTGATGTCGAGCTGGTGGTCGATGAAGTCGAAGGTGATCTCGAGCGCACGGCCATCGTGGTACATGGGCGAGGTGGTGAGCCCCCGCGCCGTGACATACAGAGCGGAGTGCCACGAGTGGTTCAGCCAGGGCGTCAGGGCCAGCTTGATCTTGCCGACCACCTGCGAGTAGAGGTGCAAGGTCGTGCAGGTATCCCGCCACGCAGGGTATGGCAGGTCCGGCCAGCGCTCATCGGCCGGCTGCGGGTTGGACATGGCATCACCTCCGGGTGCCGACCGATGGGTTGCGCCCGCCACGGGGCGCAACGCTCCCGTCAGCCACAACGGCCTGCCCTGGAAATGGTTCCGGGCGGCGCACGGCCACTGCCGGTGCATGCCGCAGAGCGTCACGGTCCGGCGCGTGCGGCGGTCGCGGATCTTGCGAGGTGCGGCGCCGGCAAGGCGTTGACGTCGACCACCTCGGCAGCGAGGTCGGTACGGCGGAACCCCGTGACGGCCACCAGCGCCTCGAACGAGCTCGGCACCTCCGCATACCTGTCCCGCCACTTCGACTCGAACGCCGCCAGGCCGTCGACCGAGGTCAAGGTACTCACGATCTGCTGCAGACCCACATTACGGGCCACTGACGCGAACACCATGATGTGATTGCCGCTCGGTCCCTGAAACTTGGCAATCAGCCCGTAATCGGTCCGCTGATGACTCAACTCCCCGGCCGGCAGGTACGACTGGTGGGACAGCGTGTCGGTCAGGCTGCCGTGTTGCGCATCGTAGTCGTAGCGCGACTGCTGCAGATAATGGCCGATCAACGGCCCCAGCCTCGCGAACGGCCCGACGTAGACGATATCGTGTTCCTGGATGTCCTCGGCCTGCAGTTCCTCGAGCACCCGGACCTCGACCTGACGTCCGGGCCGGTCGAGCATTCTGAGCACGGAGGTCATGCCGAGCACGGCACTGCGCGTGAAGTAGGAGACGTAGCGCTGTCCGCGGTCCGCGGCCAACGATGGGTTGCTCGCGAGAAACGCCCGCAGTTCCTCGCTCGAGTTGATCGACGTGTCGCGCACCGTCAGCGTGCGGCCGGTGGCCGGATCGAGCTGCGTGAACATGAAGGTATCGCCCAGCACCAGCGTGAGGCGTCGATCGCTGGTGTGCAGATCGGCCCAGACCGCGCTGTCGACGAGTCGCGCCCGCGCGGGGGACTCATCGGTGCGCGGCGCGCGCAGCCAAAAATAGACGTTCGTCAGCAGGGAGGCACCCAGCGCCAGCACCCCGAGCACCGTGCCCACGACCAGCGCTCTCGAGCGCGGCTGCCGCTCCGCGACGGGCGGCTGCGGCAACGCGACGGCGCGCGGCAGCGCTTCGAGACGGTATCCACCCTTGGGAATGGCGAAATGCAGCGCGTCGTCCCGCCCGGCGCCCGCGTAGTACTCGCGCAAACGCTGGCGCAGGGAGCGCACCGCCACCCGCACGACCGAGTCCTCCGCGCCGTTGAACGAGGCGTCCTTGCCGAACACGTCGATGGCGATCTCGAACTCCTTGGGGACCTCGCCGGCGAGCGCGCGCTCGACCAGATAGCGCAAAAGCCGGCGGCAGGCATCGGATTTCTGGAATTGCTCGGACGCCTGAACTTTCTCGAGATACCGCCGTACGGCGCCCGCATCGATGCCGCTCATCGAAGTCCCCCGGGGTCCATCGTAGTTGTATGTGGTTGATTATTAACCTCTAACCGCGGGCTTCGCAAACGTTACTAACATGTTGCACACGCCATGGCCGGCGCACATAACCGTTTCGCACTTCCCTGCGTGGCCACCCGCACCTATCTCTGCGGCGCTGTCATTCGACGTCCTGGGCAACGAGTCAGAGGAACGCTCCGCCGCTCATGCGCTGTGTGTCGACCAAGGTGCTCGCCTGCTGCGCGGCAATCGTCAACGGGCTGCCTGCCTATGCCGATGACGTCGGCCGAGCCGTCGACCCGCCGCGCGCCGGCTCGCCCGCCACGACCGGGCGCATCGAGCATTGGAGACTGCTCGAGCAATACTGTTTCGACTGTCACAACACCGTGGACTGGGCGGGCGGCCTTGCGTTGGACACCCTCACGCCCGAATCGATTGCCGAGGAGGCAGCGATCTGGGAGACAACCGTACGCAAGCTGCGCACGGGAACGATGCCGCCGCCTGGCAAGCCACGCCCCCGACGCGAGCGCCTGGACGAATTCGCCGCCGAGCTCGAGGCGCGGCTCGATCAGGCTGCCATCGCCAGCCCATCTCCCGGCACCAGGTCGCTGCACCGCCTGAATCGCACCGAGTACCGCAATGCGGTGCGCGACCTGCTCGCCTATGACGTCGATGTCACGACGCTGCTGCCGGCCGATGATGCCGCCGAAGGCTTCGACAACATCGCCGACGTGCTCGGCACGTCGCCGACACTGATCCAAAGCTACGTGGCCGCCGCCATGAAAATCAGCCGCTGGGCGGTCGGCGACCCCACCATGACGCCGGGCAGCGCCACGTACGAGGTGCCCGCGGGACTGGCCCAAGATGCGCACATCGAGGGGCTGCCGCTGGGCACGCGCGGCGGCGTGCGCTTCACGCATCATTTTCCGCTCGATGCGGAATACGAGTTTCGCATCGCGGCGGGCGGCGGCTTCCGTCTGAGCGGTCCGGCGGGTGGTCCGCCTCCCGCCATCGACGTGACCCTCGATGGCGCGCCCGTCGAGACGCCCGACCCTCGCAAGTTTCGTCTGCGGGTCAAGGCTGGACCGCACACCGTCACGGTCGCCCTGGTGGACCGGCATCGCTGGGCCGGCGTGGACGACCTGTATGCACGCGCCGCCGAGCTGCCCGGCGCGCGCGAACGGGTCGAGCGGGTCACCATCAACGGACCGTTCGCCGCAACCGGCACGGGTGACACGCCGAGCCGGCGCGCGATATTCGTGTGCCGTCCGCAATCGCCCGCCGACGAGGCGCCCTGTGCGCGGCGCATTCTCACGCGGCTGGCCTCCAAGGCCTTCCGTCGTCCGCTTGCGGACGACGACCCCGCCATCGAGACGTTGCTGGCCTTCTACTCGGCGGGACGGCGCGAGGGCGATTTCGAGAACGGCATCCGCCATGGCATCGCGCGGCTGCTGGCGGATCCTCGCTTTCTGTATCGCATCGAGGAGGAGCCCGACGGCGTGCCCGACGGCGACATGTATCGCATCACCGATCTCGAGCTCGCCACGCGCTTGTCGTTCTTCCTGTGGAGCAGCATCCCTGACGAGACGCTGCTCGACGTGGCGAACCGCGGACGCCTGCACCAGCCGCGGATGCTCGAGCGTCAGGTCCGCCGCATGCTCGCGGATCCACGCTCGGCCGCGCTGATCGAGAACTTCGCTGGCCAGTGGCTGCAATTGAGGCAGTTGCGCGCCGCGCAACCCGACGACCGCGAGTTCGACGAGAACTTGCGTCGCAGCTTCGAACAGGAGACGCAGATGCTGCTCGCGACGATCCTGCGCGAGGACCGCAGCATTCTCGAGCTGCTCGACGCGGACTACACCTTCGTCAACGAGCGCCTGGCACGACACTATGGCATCGCCGGCGTGCGCGGCAGCTACATGCGCCGGGTGTCCCTGCCCGAGGACAGCCCGCGCCGCGGCCTGCTCGGGCATGGCAGCCTGCTCACCGCCACGTCGGTCGGCAACCGCACCTCCCCCGTGATGCGCGGCGCCTGGATACTGGAAAACCTCCTGGGCGCGCCCGTGCCGCAGCCGCCGCCGGGCGTGGAGGCGAGCCTCGAGGAACACGACGGCCCCATGCCGACCACGCTGCGCGCCCGTCTCGAGCTGCACCAGGCCAATCCCACGTGCGCCTCCTGCCACGGGATCATGGATCCGATCGGCTATGCGCTCGAGAACTTCGATCTGATCGGCCGCTGGCGCGAACGCGAGGGCGACTCGCCGATCGACGCCACCGGCGCGTTGGCGGACGGCACGCGGCTTTCCGGACCGTCGGACCTGCGCCGCGCGCTGCTCGCGCGCCCGGAGGTCGTGGTGACCAGCGTGACCGAAAAGCTCATGACCTACGCGCTGGGTCGTCGCCTCACGCATGAGGACCAGCCCACGGTGCGCGCCATCGTCCGCGAGGCGCGCAAGGCCGATTATCGATTCTCGTCACTGGTGCTCGGCATCGTCGAGAGCCTGCCCTTCCAGATGAAAGTCAAACGTCCCTCGGCACACGCGGCTGAGGGGGCGCACCAGGCGCGCCTGCAGGATGGCGCCGTCGGAGCAAGAACCCCATGAAACAACGGACGAAGAACCCGATGACGACCAGAACCAGGCTCACGCAGGACTCACCCGGATCACTGCTCTCGCGGCGCACATTTCTGGGCGCCTTGAGCGTCGCCGCCGTCACCCCGTTGACGCCGCTTGCCGCGCACGCGCAACGCAGCGCGCCGTCAGCGCTCCCGGGCGGCTCGCAGCTGCCGCTGCGCACCACGGGACTCGAGCACATCGGCGCAGTCGTTCCCGACGTGGCGGCGGCGGGCAAGTTCTACGCCCGGCTCTTCAATCCCGAGCTTCACAAGGAGAAGGCGCCGCCGCTGCGCTACTACGCGACGCTGAATCCCGGCTATATCGCCTTGGGGAGCCGGGCGAACGCGCCGCGCGCCTTCTTCGATCACTTCTGCGCGCTCGTCGAGGATTACGACGCCGCCGCCATGACACAGGAGCTGGCAGCCGCGGGCTTGCCGACCGGCCGCTTCGGCATCATCCCCGACCCCGACGGCATCGGGCTGCAGCTGCTCGGCGTGCCCGGCGGCCTGGCGAAAACCACCGAGCCCGCCGGCCGTATCGTCGCCGACGCGCCGCTGGTGCGGCCGGCAGGCCTCGAAGAGGTGCTGTTGTACGTCTCCGATCTCGAGCGCTCGCTGGCGTTCTATCGCCGGTTCTTCGGCCCGGAGGCCGGGCACGAATCGCAGCACGCCTGGTTCAAGATTCGCCGGACCCGGCTGCGCCTGCAAGCCGCCCCGCAGGGCGAGCCGCCGCGCATCGATCGCATTCGCGTGAGAGTCGCCCCCCTGCAGTTCGATGCCGTGAGCCGTGAGCTGTCGCAGCTCGGCGCCGCGATCGCCGCAAGCGAGGACGGCGTCCTGCATCTACGGGATCCGGTGGGTCTCGGCATCGAGTTGCGGCCCATTTGACCCTCGGTGGCCGGTGCCACGATCCCGGCAGGAGTCACCCCATGTATTACCTGACACGTCGCTCGCTCTCCCGTCGCACGCTGCTGCGCGGCGCCGGCGTTGCGCTGGCCCTGCCCTTGCTGGAGTCCATGATCC
>QGUO01000541.1 GCA_003242495.1 Pseudomonadota bacterium
CGTGGCCCTGAGCCCCACGGTGCAGGAGGCCCTGGAGCTCTACGAGCTCTATTCCGCGCTCGATTACATCCCCAGCTCGCCCACCCTGTTCAACGCCGGCACCCGCCACGAGCAGCTCTCGAGCTGTTTCCTGCTCGACTCACCGCAGGACACGCTCGAGGCCATCTACGACACGTACCGCGACGTGGCCATGCTGTCGAAGTTCTCCGGCGGAATCGGCCTCGCCTGGCATCGCGTGCGCGCGGAAGGATCCCTCATTCGCGGCACCAACGGCCTTTCGAACGGCATCGTGCCGTGGCTGAAGACGCTCGATTCCTCAGTGGCAGCCGTGAACCAGGGCGGGCGCCGCAAGGGGGCCGCCTGCGTCTACCTCGAGCCCTGGCATGCCGACATCGAAAGCTTCCTGGAGCTGCGCGACAACACCGGCGACGAAAGCCGCCGCACGCACCACCTGAACCTCGCGAACTGGATTCCCGACCTGTTCATGCGGCGCGTGGAAGCCGACGAGCACTGGTCGCTGTTCGATCCGAAGGACGTGCCGGAGCTGCCGGATCTGTTCGGCGAGGCCTTCGACGAGGCCTACATTCAGGCCGAGGCGCGCGGCCTGGCGCGCAAGACGCTGCGTGCGCGTGACTTGTACGCGCGCATGATGCGTACGCTGGCGCAGACGGGCAATGGCTGGATGACCTTCAAGGACAAATCCAACCGAGCTTGCAACCAGACGGCAGGCGCAGGTCGGGTCGTGCACCTCTCGAACCTGTGCACCGAGATCCTGGAAGTCACCGGACCCGGTGAAACGGCGGTATGCAATCTCGGCTCCATCAACCTCGCGCGTCACCTGGTTTCCGGCGCCTCCTTCGCCCGCCTGGCCGGCGAGACGGCGCACGACGCCCCCGCTCGTCGTCTCGAGAACGCCGAGGACATCATGGCCGCCTTCGATTTCGACAAGCTCGCACAGACCGTCGAAATCGCCGTGCGTCAGCTCGACCGCGTCATCGACCTGAACTTCTATCCCATCCCATCCGCGCGCACCTCGAACATGCGCTGGCGTCCCGTGGGACTGGGCATCATGGGCCTGCAAGACGTGTTCTTCCAGCTGCGGCTGCCTTTCGACAGCGCCGTGGCGCGCGAGCTCTCCACGCGCATCGCCGAGACCATCTATTACCACGCCCTGCGAACCTCCATGGAGCTGGCGCGCCAACTGGGGCCGCACGCCGCGTTCGCGGACACGCGCGCGGCACGCGGGGAGCTGCAGTTCGACGCCTGGGGGGTCACGCCACAGGACACCCAGCGCTGGGACGAGCTGCGCGCGGCCATCAAGACGCACGGGCTGCGTAACAGCCTGCTGATCGCCATCGCGCCCACCGCGACCATCGCCTCCATTGCCGGCTGTTACGAGTGCATCGAGCCGCAGGTCTCCAACCTCTTCAAGCGCGAGACGCTCTCGGGCGATTTCCTGCAGGTCAATCGTTACCTGGTCGAGGAGCTCAAGCAGCTCGGCCTGTGGACCGAGGAAACGCGCAACGCAATCAAGCTGGCGGACGGCTCGGTGCAGGGACTGGCTGAGCTGCCGGCGAAGCTGCGGGCCATCTACCGGACCGCGTGGGAGCTGCCCATGCGTGCGCTGATCGATCTTGCGGCCGAGCGCGGGCCGTTCATCGACCAAAGCCAGTCGCTCAACCTGTTCATCGCCAACCCGAACATCGGTCAGCTCTCTAGCATGTACATGTATGCCTGGAAGCGCGGCCTGAAAACCACGTACTACCTGCGCTCGCGACCCGCCACACACATCGCCAAGACCACGGTGCAGGCGCGCGCGGCGACCGACACCGACGCGGTCGCCTGCTCGCTGGAAAACCCGGAGGTGTGCGAGGCATGTCAATGAGCGCAATTTCGAGTGCGCGGCGCGGTGCGCGCTGTGTGCGCGGGAACCCCTGTCATGACCGCCCGGCGGCACGGCCGACCCTCGAGCCTCGACGATTCGCGAGCGGTTCAAGACCCGAGCCAAGCCCTTACACACCCTGCCCCGCGCAGCACGGTTTCACTGCCGGGCGTTTTTCGGAGAGCACACGATGACCCTACTCGATCCCGGCTTCGACCTGACCTTGCGGCCGATGCGCTACCCGCGGTTCTATGAGATGTACCGGGCCGCCATCAAGAACACCTGGACCGTCGAGGAGATCGACTTTCAGATCGACCTCGGCCATCTGCGCCAGCGCATGACGCCGGCCGACCGCCATCTCATCGAGCGGCTGGTGGCGTTCTTCGCGACCGGCGACTCCATCGTCTCGAACAACCTGGTCATCAGCCTGTACCGGCACATCAATGCCCCCGAGGCGCGCATGTACCTGTCGCGTCAGCTGTTCGAAGAGGCGCTGCACATCCAGTTCTATCTCACCCTGCTCGACAACTACATCCC
>QGUO01000542.1 GCA_003242495.1 Pseudomonadota bacterium
CTGCATATGGCACGGTCAGAAGAAACCCGATCGATCCAGGCTGAGCGCCACCGCGCGTTCGTCGTCCGCGAATCACGCAGGCAAAGGAAAACAGAATGAATGCATCCACCGCAGGCAATGCACCCACCGCGCGCAAGGTCTGGCTCGACAGCTATCCGCCGGGCGTGCCTGCCGAGATCAACCCGGCCGAATACCCCTCGATCAATGCGCTGCTCGCGGAGGGGTGCGCACGCTTCGCCGACCAGCCCGCGTACACCAGCATGGGCACGACGATCACATACCGCGAATATGAGACGCTCGCGCGCGATTTCGCGGCGTGGCTGCAACAGCATGCCCAGCTGCGCCGCGGCGACCGCATCGCAATCATGTTGCCGAACGTGCTGCAGTATCCGATCGCGCTGTACGGCGCGCTGCTCGCCGGGCTGGTCGTGGTGAACACCAATCCCCTGTACACGGCGCGCGAGCTCGAGCACCAACTGATCGACTCGGGCGCCTCGGCCATCGTCATTCTGGAGAATTTCGCCCATATCCTCGAGCAGGTGATCGGCAACACCAACGTGAAGACGGTGGTCGTCACGGGGGTCGGCGACCGGCTGCACTGGCCGAAGTCGGCGATCGTGAACCTGGTGGTGCGGCATGTGCGTCGGCAGGTGCCCTCCTGGCGCCTGCCGGGCGCCATACGTTTCAACCAGGCGCTCGAACAGGGACGTTACGCCGAGCTCACGCCCGTCGAGCCGCAGCCCGACGACATCGCCTTCCTGCAGTACACCGGCGGCACCACCGGTGTCGCGAAAGGCGCCATGCTCACCCACCGCAACATGGTGGCCAATGTGCTGCAGGCCTCGGCCTGGATCGGCACGGAGCTGCGCTTCGGGCGGGACGTGATCATCACCGCGCTGCCGCTGTATCACATCTTCGCCCTGACCGCGAACTGGCTGGTGTTCGTGCGCTTCGGCGCGCACAACGTCCTCATCGTCAACGCACGTGATTTCCCGGCTTTCGTCGCCGAGCTGAAGAAGTATCCGTTCAGCTATATCAGCGGCGTGAACACCTTGTTCAACGCGCTGCTCAACACGCCGGGCTTCGACAGCGTGGATTTCAGCCATCTCAAGATCACCCTCGGCGGCGGGATGGCGGTGCAGCGCTCGGTCGCCGAGCGCTGGAAACAGGTGACCGGCAACGTCCTGACACAGGCGTGGGGATTGACCGAGACCTCGCCGGCCGCATGCATCAACCCGTTCAGCCTGCAGGAGTTCAACGGTTCCATCGGCCTGCCGATTCCGTCCACGGAGGTGAGCATCCGCGACGACAGTGGCCGCGATCTCGGGCTGAACCAGTCAGGCGAGATCTGCGTTCGCGGCCCGCAGGTCATGCGCGGCTACTGGAACCGGCCGGACGAGACCGAGAAGGTGATGATCGAGGGCGGTTGGCTGCGCACCGGCGACATCGGCCGCATGGATGAGCGAGGCTTCGTGTATATCGAGGACCGCAAGAAGGACATGATCCTGGTCTCGGGCTTCAATGTGTACCCGAACGAGATCGAGGAGGCGGCCGCGGCACATCCCGGCGTGCTGGAAGTGGCCGCGGTCGCCCAGCCCGACGAGCGCTCGGGCGAGGTCGTGGCGCTGTTCGTGGTCCGCAAGGACCCGCAACTCACCGCCCAGCAGCTCATCGATCACTGTCGCGAGCGACTGACCGGCTACAAGGTGCCCAAGCACGTGTACTTCCGCGACGAGCTGCCGAAGACCAATGTCGGCAAGATCATGCGCCGCCCGCTGCGCGAGGAGCTCGCGCAGCGCCGATGAGTCAGCCTGCGTGATATGGGGGGCTGAGCTCGTGCACGGCGTTGATCATGGCGGCCGCGTGCTCGGGCGGAATGGTCGGGTGGATGCCGTGGCCGAGGTTGAACACATGCCCCGGTCCGCGGCCATAGCTTTCGAGCACCCTGGCCACTTCCTCGCGAATCACCGCCGGCGGGGCGTACAGGCAGGTCGGATCCAGATTGCCCTGTAGCGCCACCCGATCGCCCACGGCGCGCCGCGCATCAGCCAGATCGGTCGTCCAGTCCACGCCCAGCGCATCGCAGCCGCTGTCCGCCATCTCGGGCAACCAGGCGCCGCCGCCCTTGGTGAACAGGATCACCGGCACCCGCCGGCCCTCACGCTCGCGCTGCAGACCCTCCACGATGCGCGTCATGTAGGCCAAAGAGAACTCTCGGTAGCGCGCCGGAGAGAGCACGCCCCCCCAGGTGTCGAAGATCATCACGGCCTGCGCGCCGCACTCGATCTGCGCATTGAGGTACAGACGGGTGGCGTCGCTCAGCAGGTCCAGCAGGCGATGCAGCGTGCCCGGCTCCTGGAACATCATGGCCTTGATCCGGGCAAAGTCCCGTGTGCTGCCGCCCTCGACCATGT
>QGUO01000543.1 GCA_003242495.1 Pseudomonadota bacterium
CCGCCGCCCGCTAGCCTCCCGGACGCAATTTTGGTTCCAGACCCCGCCGATAGTCCTGCAGATAGGCGCGGGCGCTCGCCTCTGCCGAATACCGGCGCACGACCCGCTCACGCGCACGCTGCGCCCGCTCGATGAACGGGGCGCGATGCGCCAGATAATCGAGCGCGGCCGCAGCATAGCTCGCCGGCTCGTGCACCTCGATCAGCGTACCGCACCGGCCGTGCTCGAGCACCTCCGGCAACTCGCCCACTGCGTGGGCCACGACCGGTACCCCGAGCGCCATCGCCTCGAGCGCAACCATGGGCAGACCCTCGGAATCGGACGTCAGGTAGAGCAGGTGCAGCCGGCGCATCTCGGTCGCCATGGCCGACTTGAAGCCTTCGAAGTGCACGACCCGCTCGATGCCGAGGTGGCGCGCCAGGTCGCGCAATGACGCTTCCAGAGGGCCGTCGCCGTAGATCAGGAACCGGAACTTGTCGGGCGCTTGCTGCGTCAGGTGCGCCGCCATCCGCAGGAACAGGTCCTGCCGCTTGACCGGAACGAGTCGGCCCACGATGCCGATTCTGATGGGGAATGGATCGACTGTGCAGGCGCTCGCGCCGGTCGACAGTGCCTCGATGTCCAGGCCATTGGCAATATGGCGCACGCGCTCATTGCCGAAGGTCGCCTTCAGCCGCTCCGCCAAGGGACGGGAGACGGCATACGTGGCGTCGAAACGGCGCCGCACACAGACCCGATGCAGGCTGCGACTCACCCGCACCCGCAGCGACGACCCGGCCTCGTCCAGGCCGTGGACGGTGCGCACACAGCGCGCTTTACCGGCCAGCGCCGCCGCCACCCCGCCGATCAGGTCTTCCTTGACGCGGTGGGTGTGCACGATGTCCGGCGAGAACTCGCGCATGACCGCGCAGGCTGCCTGGATGAGCCGCCCCACGCCCAGGCGGGATTCCGGCAGCACGACGGTGGACGTGCCCAGATCGCGCAGACTGTGGGCGAGGCGTCCGTCATTGAGCACGACCACCGCCACCTGCATACCCGGCAGGCGACGTTGCGCCCTCACCAGGTTGTACAACATGACTTCGGCGCCCGCCCACAAGTCGCCGGAGGCAATGTGCAGGACACGCATTCAGCGGCCGCTCTCGAACTGACGCCGGATGTTGCCGAGCGCGTCCTCGATCAACGCGAACACGAAGCGGAAACACGCGTCGGAGTGGCCGAACGGATCGGGCAGATACGGCCTGGGGCGCGTGCACCACAGACCCAGCAGCGTCAGCTGCACATCGCGATCGCGCGCGAGCGCTGCGGCGGGGCGCAGCTGTCGCGGCTCCATGACCACGAACACGTCGCCCGCCTCGGTGTCAAATTTTCCGGCACTGGTCGAGACATGCGACGTCAGTGCCACGCCACGGTCCAGCGCCGCCGCGCAGGCTGCCGGATCGGCCGCTGCGCCGCCGCTTGCATCCACACCGAACGACACCGCCGGCAGGCCGTGCTTTCTCGCGAGCTCCTGGGCGAACGGGCTGCGACAGATGTTCCCGGAACAGACGAAGACCAGCCGTTTGGCCGCTGACCAGTCGACCCTGCGGTAGGCGGCATACCATCCGAGCTTCGCCAGAAGCGCATGGATCAGGAAACGCGCGGCAGGCTGCCTGCCGCCGACACGTTCGATCAGGCTGGGTTCGTTGGTTGCGGGCACGATCAACTCAAAATCTCAGTCTATGCGCTGCGTCGCGCTGCCTCATTCGATTCGTTCACACTCGGGGACGCAGCACGCGCGACCGGAACCCGCTCTGCTACCATCACGAACAACAAAGCGATCCCAAGACGCCAGAATGACACAGGTGCTAGTCCTCGACGCCGGTCAGCGCAGCGCGCTCGCGGCCACGCGCAGCCTCGGCCGCCGCGGGCTGACCGTTCACGTCGCCGACGCCCGTCGTCCCACCCTCGCCGGCGCCTCCCGCTACGCTCGTTCCGAACTCGAGCATCCCGACCCCAGTCAGCAGCCGGAGGCGTTCACGGACTGGGTCATCGATACCGCGGCCCGCCTGGGCGTGCAAGCCGTGCTGCCGTTGACCGACCTCAGCATCATGCTGCTGGCGCCCGCTCGCGAGCGCCTGGGCAGCACCGAGCTGCTGTGCGCGCCGCACGCGGCCTACGACATTGTCTCCGATAAGGCGAAACTGATCGACATCGCGCGCAGGGTCGCGGTGCCCACCCCGCGCACCGCCCTCGCAGCCAGCCGGGCCGAACTCGAAGCGCTGCTCGCGACATGCCACTACCCGGTGGTGCTCAAGCCGGCCAGGTCCAAGGTGATGGTGGAAGGACGCATCGTCAGCACCAGCGTGCTCATCGCGCACTCCGAGTCACAGGCGCGGGCGTACGCGAGCCGGCAGACATGGCTGGGC
>QGUO01000544.1 GCA_003242495.1 Pseudomonadota bacterium
CCTCGAGCGCGACCGGCGGCCTTGCTGCCGCCGGTCGCGCTCGAGGGCAGCGAGATGCAGCGGCCCACCGAGAGCTGCTCGACCAGCATGCGCCAGCCCTGGCCGGCCATCTTCGGGCCGCCGATGATGAAGTCCAGCGGCACGAAGACGTCCTTGCCCTCGATGGGTCCGTTCTGGAATGGGTTGTTGAGCGGGAAATGTCGTCGGCCGATGGTGATGCCCGGCGTGTTGCGCGGGATCAGCGCGCAGGTGATGCCGTAGTCGGTGCGCTCGTCGCCCAGCAGCCGGTCCGGATCGTAGAGCTTGAACGCAAGGCCGATCACGGTCGCGATGGGCGCCAGGGTGATGTACCGCTTGGAGAAGTTCAGGCGGATGCCGACGATTTCGCGCCCCTCGTAGACGCCCTTGCAGACGATGCCGGTGTCCGGGATCGAGGCGGCGTCGGAGCCGGCGCGCGGTCCGGTGAGCGCGAAGCAGGGCACTTCCTCGCCGCGCGCGAGCCGTGGCAGATAGTATTCACGCTGTTCCTCGGTACCGTAGTGCAGGAGCAGCTCGGCCGGCCCGAGCGAGTTCGGCACGGCCACCGTGGATGCGAGGACGCCGGAGCGGCTGGAGAGCTTCACCAGCACGCATGAGTGCGCGAAGGCCGAGAACTCCAGGCCGCCGTACTTCTTCGGAATGATCATCGCGAAGAAGCCCTTGCTCTTGAGGTAGTCCCACACGTGCGGCGGCAGGTCGGCGCGGCGATGCGTGACGTCCCAGTCGTCCAGCATCGCGCACAGCTCCTCGCAGGGGCCGTCGAGAAACGCCTGCTCTTCCGCGGACAGGCGCGGGGCGGCGGCCGACATCAGCTTTTCCCAGTCCGGGGCGCCGGTGAACAGCTCACCATCCCACCACACCGTGCCGGCCTCCAGCGCATCCTTCTCGGTCTGCGACATCGAGGGCAGCATGCGTCGGTAGGTGCGCAGGAACGGCCGGCTGACGAAGCGGATGCGCAGGGCGTCGACATTGAGGAGCACCAGCACCGCGAGCACCAGCCACAGTGCGATCATCCAGGCGAGACTGCCGGCGCCGAACCAGGTGTAGAGCAGCAAGGCTGCGCCGTACCACAGTGTGGCGGTGAGGAGCGAGGCGCGCTGATAGGCGAGGATCAGTGCGCCGGCGACGAACACGAGGAACCAGATGACGCTGCTCACGAGAGGACCTGCGCAGTACCGGGTGAGACGACAGTAGCTTGCGCTATTCCCATCGGCAAGTCGGCGGGTGCCGGCCCCAGCCGGACGTCCGCGGCGCGCGTCGCGTGTCGGATCAAAGCGCTGCGCCGCCGGCGCCACGCCGGCGGCGATGGGCGGGCCTTGCGGCAGGATGCCGCGCGTTCAAAGCAGCTCGCGGACGCCGTCACGCTCCTCGAGCAGTTCCGCGAGCGTGGCATCGAGACGCTGACGACTGAATTCGTTGATGCTCAGCCCCTGTACGATCTCGTACTCGCCGTTGCGGCAGGTGACAGGGTAGCCATAGATCACGCCCGGGGGGATGCCATAGCTGCCGTCCGAGGGGATGGCCATGCTGACCCAGTCGCCTTCCGGCGTGCCCTTCACCCAGTCGCGCACGTGATCGATGGCCGCCGAGGCGGCCGATGCCGCCGACGAGGCGCCGCGCGCCTTGATGATGGCCGCGCCACGCTGCTGCACCAGCGGAATGTACGTATCCGCATACCACGCCTGATCGACCAGCGAGAGCGCCGGCTGGTCGCCGACCCGGGCGTGGTGCAGATCCGGATACTGTGTCGAGGAGTGATTGCCCCAGATGATCACCCGGCGCACGTCGGTGACGTGTTTGCCGGTCTTCTCCGCGAGCTGTGCCAGTGCGCGATTGTGATCGAGACGCACCATGGCGGTGAAGTTGCGCGGGTCGAGTCCCGGGGCGTTGCGCTGGGCGATGAGCGCGTTGGTGTTGGCGGGGTTGCCGACCACCAGCACGCGTACGTCGCGATTGGCGACCGCGTCGAGCGCCTTGCCCTGTGCGGAGAAGATCTGCGCATTGGCGAGCAGCAGATCCTTGCGCTCCATGCCCGGTCCGCGTGGGCGCGCCCCGACCAGCAGCGCGATGTCGCAGTCCTTGAAGGCGACGTGCGCATCATCGGTCGCAACCAGGCGATTGAGCGTCGGAAACGCGCAATCCTCGAGTTCCATGACCACGCCCTGCAGCGCGCCGAGGGCTGGCGTGATTTCCAGCAGGTGCAGATTGATCGGCTGGTCCTCGCCGAGCATCTGCCCGGAGGCGATCCGGAAGGCCAGGGCATAGCCGATCTGACCAGCGCCGCCGGTGATCGCGACATTGACGGGACGTTTCATCGGGCCTCCAGTCGTTCGCACGCAGGGCAGAGGCAGCATTGTACTGATGTG
>QGUO01000119.1 GCA_003242495.1 Pseudomonadota bacterium
TTCAGCAGCAGGAAGGGGTCGAGCTGGCCAATACCGGGTCCCGGCAGCGGCCTGCGAGTGATCAGCTCGCCGATGTCCTCGCGCGCCGCGGCGTGCAGTCGTTTGAGCGTCCTCGCCGTCAGCGCGGCCTTACCTTAACATCGTTCGGTGCCAGGCGACGCCCGCGCCGCCTGCCACCGACCGATCCAGTTCAGTAGCCGCCGACGATGGGCAAAATCTCGCCGGTGATATAGTTCGAGCAATGCGGCGAAGCGAGGAACACATAGGCAGGCGCGATCTCCTCGGGCTGCGCCGGACGCTTCATGGGGGTTCCGGACCCGAACTGCTCGATCTGCTCGGCCGCCCGGTCCGCCGGGTTGAGCGGCGACCAGACCGGGCCCGGGGCCACGGCGTTCACGCGGATGCCCTTGCCCACCAGCATGCCCGCCAGCGAGCGCGTGAAAGCATGGATGCCGCCCTTGGTCATCGAGTAATCGAGCAGCTGCTTGCCGCCGAGCAGTCCGGTGACTGATCCCGAGTTCACGATGGCGCTGCCCGGCTTCATGTGCGGCAGCGCCGCGCGGCACATGTAGAAATAGCCGTACAGGTTGGTCTTCAGCGTCTGGTCGAAGTGCTCGGGCGTGAGATCCTCGAGCGCGGTGACGTGCAGCTGGAACGCCGCATTGTTCACCAGCACATCGAGCCCGCCGAGCTCGCGCACGGTGCGCTCGACGGCCGCCTCGCAGAACCCGAGCTCGCGCACATCGCCGCTGACGAGAATGCAACGCCGCCCTTCCTGCTCGACCGCCTGCCGGGTGACCTCGGCATCGCGGTGCTCGTCGAGGTACACCACGGCGATGTCGGCGCCCTCGCGGGCGAACAGCACGGCCACCGAGCGACCGATGCCCGAATCGGCGCCGGTGATGAGCGCGACCTTGCCGAGCAGCTTCTCCGAGCCCTTGTAGTACGGCGCGTCGTACATCGGCGGCGGATCCAGCGCGAACTCCTCACCGGGCTTCGGCAGGTGCTGCTTGGGCAGCAGCGGCTCGGGATACCTGCGTGCCCCGGCCTGCATGGCGCCGGAACGACCTGCCTGCGACGCGCGCCGGTCCGCCTCCGCCACCTGCGCCTGCAGGCCGCGTTGCTCGTGGGCGGTGTCCGACGCCTTGGTCTTGCCGCCCGCCTCGCCTCCTCCCGATGCCTTGCCGCTCGATGCTTCGTCCATCGCTGTCTCCGTGGATCGCACAGCAGAAGCTGAGCGCTCTCCCGTTAATCGAGGGTCCCAATGGAAGGTTCCTTGCACGCCCGGCGACGCACCACGGGGGCGCAGCGCACCGAATCGAGGACCCATGGTTGCGCAGCTGCACCACGGTGGCGCGCAGCATGGCGCGCGCCCCGCGCAAGTTCCTGATTTCGGCGTGGCACATGCCTTGCACTGCCGTCCTGGCAACGACTGGAGCCTGTATGGACGGCCGCGCGACGAAACTTCGACTCCTGACACTTTCGAGCACGCCGATGCGCGTCTTCCATCTCAGCTGGATGGCGTTCTTCGTGTGCTTCTTCGCATGGTTCGCGGTCGCACCGCTGATGCCCGTCATCCGTGAGGACCTTGGCCTCAGCCACGAGCAAATCGCCAACATCAATATCGCGGCCGTGCTGATCACCATCCTGGTGCGCCTGGCGATCGGCCCGCTTTGCGATCGTTACGGAGCGCGGCTCACCTATACCTGGCTGCTGGCCCTCGGGGCGATACCGGTGATCGCCATCGGTTTTGCGGTGAGGCGCGTCCCGACTGGTGGATCATCAGCCAGATTGCACAGCGCCTCGGTCATCGGGCGGCTTTTGCCTACGAGCACCCGCACCAGATCTTCGTGGAACACGCTGCGTTGTCGGGCATCGACAATCACGGCGCCCGCGCGTTCGACATCAGCGGTCTCGCGAACTTGACGCTCGCCGAATATGACGCGCTCGAGCCGTTGCGCTGGCCGGTGCCCGCTCGCGGGCATCCGGGCACCCAGCGGCTGCTGCGCGACGGCCGTTTCCAGTTCGCCGACGGCCGGGCGAGGTTCGTTGCCACCGTGCCGCGCGAGCCGACCCATCGTACGGATGCGGAGTATCCGTGGGTGCTCAACACCGGGCGCGTTCGTGACCAATGGCACACCATGACGCGCACCGGGTATGCGCCGCGGCTCACCGGCCATACCCCCGAGCCATACGTCGAAATGCACCCGCAGGATGCATTGCTCACCGGCAGTCGCAGCGGCGAGCTGGTGCGGGTGTCGACACGCTGGGGCTCGATGATCGGACGCCTGCGCCTGAGCGGCGAGGTCAGGCGCGGCACCGTGTTCGTACCCATCCACTGGAACGACGCCTATGCGTCGGATGCGCGCGTCGGCGCCCTGGTCAATCCTGTCGTCGATCCGGTTTCCGGCGAGCCCGAGCTCAAGCACACGCCCGCACGAATTGCGCCATTCATCGTGAGCTGGCACGGCTTCGTCTTGTCACGCAAGCCGCTCGCGCGGCTCGACATGACCTGGTGGACGCTGGTGCGCGGCAAGAATTTTCTGCGCTACGAGCTCGCGGGACGGCGCGTGTACCGGGAGTGGTCGACCTGGGCACGGCAAGCGCTGCAGGTGCGGGATTTGGAGGCGGACTGGATCGAGTACAGCGATCCGGCCGCGGGGGTGTATCGCGCGGCGTTGCTCGAGCAAGGGCGGATCGCCGCCTGCTTGTTCATCTCGCCGCGCCCGGATCTGCCGGAGCGTAGCTGGCTGGCAGGCCTGTTCGCCAAGCCACGCCTCGAGGATACCGATCGCGCCGGCCTGCTGATGGGTCGTCCGGCCGAGCGGCGCGCTGACACTGGGCCGGTGGTCTGCGCCTGCTTCGGGGTCGGCCGTCGAGTCCTATGCGACGCCATTGCAACCGGAGATCTGGCAACGGTGACCGAGATCGGCCGCGCACTGCGCGCAGGCACCCGCTGCGGCTCATGCGTACCCGAGATCAAGTCGCTCATCGAGGATGTGCGTGCCGGGCGTCAATGTGAGTGAGGCGTCGGCGCGCCCGGGAGATGTCGTGGCGCCACCCTGCGGCGGATGGCCGTTGTCTCGTTTCGTCTTTCTCCATCCCTCACACAGGAGGTCGCATCGACGCGACCCTGCTGCACCGCTTCCACGCGGTCTCGTTGATTTTTCTCGTCGGCTTCGAGCCCGCGCCCACGGCGACCCGCGAAATGCCGGGGCGGGACGCTGAAAAAAAGAAGGGCGGCCGAAGCCGCCCGTATTTCCATCCCCCTGAACGTTGTGGCCTAAAACTGCCACACTCCTGCGCCCTTCTGCAACTTTCTTTGCGATCGTTGCAAAAAAGCCCCAATGACGAGTCCACAGGGGACATTGCGTTCTCAATTGGAATGAGTCCAAACCTTGATTGGAATGAGTCCAATACGCAATTCCGATGGCGGCAAAGCCTCGGGCGCGTGCCTCATTCCCGTTTCGACTCGGTCTCGGGCCGCTTCGGAGGAAACGGATAGGAGCTGGCCGGGCGCCCGGTCGGGGGGATGTACAGCGACAACATCATGGTCACCGCCAGGATGGCGCCCGTGCCGAGCAGGGAAACGGCCACCGGGATCTTGTAGATGTCCATCAACAGCATTTTCGCGCCGATGAACACCAGCACCACGGCGAGACCGTAGGACAGCAGATGAAAGCGCTCCTGGACGCTCGCCAGCAGGAAGTACAGCGCGCGCAGGCCCAGGACCGCGAACACGTTCGAAGTGAGCACGATGAAGGGATCGTGGGTGATCGCGAAGATCGCCGGGATCGAATCCACGGCAAACACCATGTCCACCACGCCGATGAGCATGATGACGACCAGCAGCGGCGTCGCCATGCGCACGCCGTCGCTCACGGTGAAAAAGCGCTCGCCGTCGTAGCTCGGCGAAATTTTCATGCGCCGCCGCACCCACTTGAGCGCGGGATTGGCCTCGAGGTCCGGCTCCTGGCCTGCTGCCCACCACATCTTGATGCCGGTGTAGACCAGGAATGCGCCGAACACGTACAGGACCCAGTGAAAGCGCGCGATCATCCACGCGCCGACCAGGATCAGGACGGCGCGCAGCACCAACGCGCCGAGAATGCCGATCATCAGGGCGCGCTTCTGGAACTCCGCCGGCACGGCAAAGTACGTGAAGAGCATCAGGAAGACGAACACATTGTCGACCGCGAGCGCCTTCTCGATCAGATAGCCGGTGATGAATTCCAACGACTTGGTGTGCGCCAGCGCCCGCGCCGCCGGATCGGGACCCGCCCCGCCGAGCGTCCACCACAGCCAGGCGACGAACACGAAGCTGACCGCGACCCAGACGAGGGACCAGATGGCGGCCTCGCGCATCGAAACCCGGTGCGCACCCTGGCGCCGCAAGGCAAGAAAGTCGACGACGAGCGCGACGAACACGAAGACTGCGAACAGCAGCCACATCGATGGCGTGCCGATGGATGTCATGCAGGAGCCTCTTTCAACCGGCCGGCGCGACCGCTGGAGTCAGCAACGGGGATAAGCCCCACCCCGGGTGACATGGGGCGGCCCATGACCCGTTCTTTGCCATTGCCGGTCTTGCCAGCCGCACGCTGCGGCCCGAGTGCCGGGCAAATCGATCGGGCGCCGACCGGATCGATCTTCCGTGCTGACGACACTCAAGGAGCGCATTGCGCGCCCCGGCTACTCCCCGAGAAGAGGCGCGGCGATTAGAGCAGCCGCATTCACGGTGCGTCAAGTTTTCGCGGCCCGCCCTTGGCGCTGAACGCCGCCTCCAACAGGCTGGTCAGCGGCTTCATGAAGAAGGACTCGGCCGGCATGAGATCCACCGCGATGCCGCGCGCGGCGAGCGCCTCGGCCACCACCGGGCCCACGGCCGCCACACGCGTGCGGCCCAGCGCGGCCGCGACCCGCTCCGCCGGCTCGACGGCGAACAGCCGGGTGACCTGCGCCATGCTGGTGAAGGCGATGGCATCGACCTCGCCGGCGCGCATCCGCTCCAGCATCGCCCGAACGGCGGCGTCGGCCGCCTTGTCGGCATAGACATAGGGCGCGACGCTCGAGACGCGGGCGCCCGCCCCTTCGAGAAACTCGACCAGCGGCCGGTTGGGCTCGGTGCCATAGAGCTGCACCCCGACCGTGCGCCCGGCCAGATCCAGGCCCTTCAGGGAGGCGATCACGCCAGCGGTGGTCGGCTCCACGGCCGCCAGATCGGGCTTGAGCCCGAGCTCGCGCAGTACCCGGGCGGGTTTCGGGCCCCGGGTGATCTTGCGCACGCGGCCGAGCTCGGCGACGAACGCGGGCCGCAGCGCCGGCTCGTGCCGGTCGATGCAGGCCAGCAGCCGCCGCAACCCCTCGCCGGTCAGCAGGACCAGATCGTCGCAGGCCCCGGCCGCAAAGTCCCGGATCCAGGCGAGCACCGGCTGGGGGTCGGGGGCATCGAGAATCGCCACCAGGGGACAACGCAGGACCTCGGCCCCGCGCCGCTCCAGCATGGCCGCGAACACGTCCAGCTCGCGGGTTTCGGGCACGGCGATCCGGCGTCCGGAGAGGGTTTGCTGCTCAGCCATGGAGGTAGCTTATCGGATTGGACCTTGGCGCGGTCCCTCCGTATCATGGGCGGTCTGCCGCGCGCCCGTAGCTCAGTCGGATAGAGTGTCGGTCTCCGAAGCCGAAGGTCGTGGGTTCGAATCCCGCCGGGCGCGCCACTCCACGCCCGCCGTCCAAAATTTTCTGACAGCGAGGGCGGCACCGCTCACCCAAAGGGCGTTCCAAGCCCCTCGATTCGCGTGCAAACCTGGCGGGCTTCGCGAACACCCGCTTCAACGCCTGTCGATCAGACGCGGATCAGCTCCGCTCAACCAGAAACCTCGACCCGCAGACCCCAAGCCGACCCACTCATGTCCAAGGGCTTCGCAAGAAGCGCGCGGGCGTTCCAAGTGGACTCAAATCGACGATCGTAGGATTGGGCACCGTGAGGATGGTCCCATAGTGTCGCTCCCACTCCCAGCGACTCACTTTGCCGTCGCGGTTGACATCCAACACTTCGAACCAACGTGATGGCCCCTCCACTCGAAACGGATCGGCTGGCACCCAGCGCGGCGCATACGACGAACACGGCCGCTGCCAGCAACACTCGAGCTGGGCATCCCATTCCATGTCACAGGTCGGCAATGTCACACAGAGCTCAAGGATGAGCCGGCAGGCGGGAACGGCCACCCCCGCCCGCCGGAACGGCACTCCAATCTGGAGTTCATGGAGCCAGCAAAGCTGGCGGTGCAATAGTGACCTGATCAAGGCCCGCGCGGCGCGACCGTGACAGCACGCCGCAAGCCGATGTCATTCCGACAGCTTCAGTCCGATGATGCCCGTGACGACGAGGGCGATGGAGCCGATGCGCACGGCGGTGACCGGCTCATCGAACAACAGGATGCCGAGCGCGACGGCGCCCACGGCGCCAATCCCCGTCCACACTGCATACGCGGTTCCGACGGGCAGCACGCGCAACGCAAGTCCCAGCAGATACACGAACAGGCCGAGCAGCACCAGCGACACCACGGACCAGCCGAGGCGGGTGTAGCCTTGTGCCTGCTTCATGCTCAAGGCCCATGCCACATCCAGCAACCCGGAGACCACGAGCAACACCCAGGCAATGCCGGCACTCATGGATGTGCCCCGAAGTATTGTCGCGCGAGCTGCGCAGCCCGGGTGAGCGCCGCGGCATGCGCGCTCCTTACCCGTTCGTCGGCGCCGATCGTCGGCGCGACCGTGATGGTGTCGAACTGGCTGATGCCGATGAATCGCAGCCACGCTTCGAAGAACGGCTTCTGATAGTCGGGCCGTGGATTGCCGCTGCCTGGAGAATAGTCGCCACTGCTCGAGTAGATGACCACCGCGCGCTTGTTCGTTACGAGCCCCTCGTATCCGGTCGCGGGTGAAAATCGGAACGTCAGAGTCGGCTGAGTCACCAGGTCCACATAGTGCTTCAGGCGATAGGGGACGCCGAAATTCCACATGGGCACCGAGAACAACAGCATGGGCGCGGAAACGAAGCGCGCGATGATCCGCAGCACCGTCTCCCAGGCGCGTGCCTGCTCCGGCGTATGCGCCTGCTGCGACAGAATGGCGTACTTGGCCTCGATGGTTGCGCCATCGAAGTCCGGCAGCTTCTCCTTCCACAGATCGACGGTCTCGACGGTGAACTCCGGGCGCGCGTTGCGCGCCGCCCGCAGAAATTCACGGGCTATCGCGATCGAGTGCGAGCGCTCTTTGCGCGGTGAGGCCTCGATGTACAACAGATCGGCCATGAGATCTCCCAGATGCATGACGAGAGTTGCCGGGTGTCGACACGCCCAGTATGGTCGCGGCGTCGCGTTAGAGAATGCGCATCCGTGCAAGCCTCATTTGCATGAATGAAAAGCGGCTGGGTTGGGACGACCTGCGCGTCGTCATGGCGGTCAGTCAGGGCGGCACGCTCGCCGCGGCCGCGGAACGGCTGCACGTGAGCCACGCCACGGTGTTCCGACGTCTGAATCAAATCGAGAGACGCCTGGGCGTGCGGCTTTTCGAACGCCGGCGCAGCGGCTACACGCCGACCTCCGCCGGCGCAGAAGTCACCGCGTTGGCAGGGCGGCTCGAGCACGACATCGCGGCGCTCGAGCGGCGGATCGCCGCCAGGGATCAACGCGCCGCCGGCACGGTGCGGATCACGACGACGGATACCTTGTTGTATGGACCGCTCTCGGCAGCACTGGGTGCATTCAGGCACGCCCATCCGCAGATCGTGCTGGAGGTCACGACGTCGAACACTTTGCTCGACCTCGACAAGGGGGAGGCGGACGTGGCGATCCGCCCCAGCCGCGACCCGCCGCTGACCATGGTCGGCCGACGGATCTCGGCCGTGGCCATGGCGGTCTACGGCCCGCGCAGCATTCGGGCATCAGCGTCCGCTGCGCTCGACCGATACGATTGGGCAGTTCCGGACGAGAGCCTCGCGCACACGCCGGCACGGCACTGGCTCGACGACAGGGGCCTGCTTGCACGGGCCGTGTATCGCGCGGACAGCCTGTTCGCCTTACGCGAGGCCGCCCGGCACGGCGTGGGACTTGCCGTGCTGCCCTGTTATCTCGCAGACCCCGACCCGCAGCTCATGCGCGTGGGCGCGCCGCTGCCCGAGCTGCAGAGTGAGCTCTGGCTGCTCACGCATCCCCAGCTCCGGCGGACGGTTCGCGTGAAGACTTTCCTGGATACGCTGGCCCGCCTGCTAAAGCCTCTGGTGCCCTTGTTCGAAGGTCGCACACGGCCCGACCTCAGCGGTGGCCCGTGACCCGCGCTGACCTGGCAGCGGGCCCGCCGCCCCAGGTCCTCCCGGCCCCGGCCGGCTACCGCCCCCGCCGGCCCATCGCGCACGTTTCGCCAGCTTGAGCCGAGGCCCCAGCCCGTTATACTTGCGTGCTTTGTGCCTGAATCGAATCCCGCTCGGATCCTGACCGGGTCCGGCCCGACCTGACGACGACCCTGGAGGCGCCGTGAGCGCTGCGCAAGACAAGAAATTTTTCGATACCTTCCTGCTGGTGCTGGGCGTTCTGATCGCCATTGCCATCGGTCTGTTGGCCCTGGCCCGCATGATCGGTGCCAATACCCAGGAACGGCACGTGCTCGAGGACCCGGCCTACAGCGCCACGGTGAGCGAGCGCATTGCGCCGATGGCCAAGGTGGCCGTGGCCGGCCAGGACAACTCGGCCCTGGCGCCGTCGCAGCCGGAGCCTGCCGTGGCGGAGTCCAAGGACCTTCCGGGCGAACAGGTCTACAACATGGCCTGTGTCGCCTGTCATGGTGCCGGTGTCGCCGGTGCCCCGAAGTTCGGCGATGCCGCTGCCTGGGCACCGCGTATCGCCAAGGGCATGGACGTGCTGCGCAAGCATTCCATCGAAGGCTTCCAGGGTGATGCCGGTTTCATGCCGGCCAAGGGCGGTCGAGTCGATCTCTCGGATCAGTCCGTTCTCAACGCCCTCGACTACATGGTCGAGGCCGCCAAGTAAGCTCAGGTCCAGTTCGCCCCCTCCTCAAGGAGGGGGCGTTTCACTTCCCTCCCGCCTCCGGTCCAGGCGCCGCAGCGTAATCGCCTCTGCGACACACTCAGCGCGGATCGACGTAGATCCCGACAGATCGGCGATGGTTCTCGCCACTTTCAAAATCCGGTGGTAGGCGCGCGCCGACAGGTCGAAGGCGCCGGCGGCACGCTCCAACAGCACCGCCGCCGCGCCATCCAGACGAC
>QGUO01000545.1 GCA_003242495.1 Pseudomonadota bacterium
GCCGGCCACGGTGCGCAGCCGCTGCCAGAAGCTGGCCGTGCGCCGGCCGTCCGAGCACGAGGCCATCGAGTGGCTGCGCGCAGAGGCGGGGACTGCGGTGGAGGCGCAGGTGCTGCAGTTCGCCGGCGGTGCGCCGCTGCGCGCACTGGCCTATGCGGAGGGTCGCTTCCGGGCGCTCGACGAGCAAATGCAGCAGTCGCTCGGGGAGCTGATGTCCGGGAAGTCGGAGGTCACCCAGGTGGCCCGCACCTGGGCGGACGAGGCGCTGAACGACCGGCTGACCTGGCTCGACCTGTGGCTGTCGTCCATGGCGCGCCAGGCGATTGTGGGAACTGACGATCGTGTCACGTTCCCGGCGCGCCAGACGAGCGCTGCGCACTTGCCAAGCCCGGCGGGGGCGTTGAACATAACCGCCGTATTCGATCTGGTGGACCGCGTGCGAACGCTCAAGGCGCAGCTTGCGCGGACCGCCCTGCAGCGCGAGCTGGCGATCGTCTCGCTTCTGGTGGCGATCCTGGGGATCATGGCGCCGGCGCTACGGGGAGCGCACCAGAGCCGATGACACGACAATCGAGCCCGACATGGCCCTGACAGCCCGACGGTGAAGCAGGATGGTGATGCGTCAGCCCGGCAGCAAGCCTGGATTGCTTACTCTTACGATCAAGGACAAGAGCGCCCTGTACCTGGCGTACATGCCGTTCGTGAAGAACGGCGGGTTGTTCATCCCGACCAACAGCAACTACCGCCTCGGCGACGAGGTGTTCATGCTGCTGAACCTCATGGGGGAAGACGAGAAGCTCCCCGTCGCCGGACGCGTGATCTGGATGACGCCCAAGGGCGCGCAGAACAAGCGGGTCGCGGGCATCGGCGTGCAGTTCAGCGAGCAGGACCGCGGCAACACCCAGCGCAAGATCGAAAGCTACCTTGCCGGCGCGTTGGGCGGGGACAAGCCGACGCATACGATGTAGCCGTCCGCTCGAGGCATGAGCGGCCCGCCGGCCGTCCTCGTCCGGACGGCTCCCTGGGCTTCATCGGCACCGTCGCAAAAGCTCACACGAAGGTTCGGGCCTGCGTCCTCTCAGCGCCCAAAGCGCTCAATCGACGGCCGGTGCAGCCGGCGGCTCCTCGGCCGGGAAACCACCCTTGAGCACGGCGGCGTGAAAGCCGCGTTCGGCGAGGATGTAGGTGGCCGCGGAACTGCGTCGCCCGGTGTCGCAATACACCACGTACTGGGTCTCGGGGTCGAGGGACTTGAGCTTCAAGCGGATGAGATAGAGCGGCAGGTTGACGGCGCCTTCGATGCGACGGCTCTCGAACTCGCTCGGCAGGCGCACGTCCAACCACACACCGCCGGCCGCCACCCGCGCCTGTGCCTGCTCCATGTCCAGCCACTCGAGCATCGGCTCCTTGAGCAGGGTGCGAAAGTCGGCCTTGTCGAGGCGCATCAGCGTGCCCGCGGTCAGCATGGTGACCGTGGCATTGCGTTTGGCCTCGGAAATCAGGGCCTCCTCGCCGAAGCTGTCGCCCATGCCGAGCTCGGCGAGCTTGATGCCGTCCTTGTTGAGGGGCGTCTCGCGGGTGACGAGGCAACGGCCCTTGACGACGACGTAGAAGTAGTCGCCGGGATCGCCCTGCCTGATGACGACCTCGCCGGGGCCATAGTTCACGCGCTGCATGCGCATGAAGACCGCCTGGATGTTGGCCGGCGGAATGCGCTGGAACGCCTTGGTCTGCAGCAGTGTGGTCATCCAGTCGTCGCCCGCCGGCGTGTCCTGGCGGCGCAGCTCGCTCACCTCGTAGGCGCCCGCCTGGTCCCAGGTGAGCATCAGGTCGATGGCATCGCTGTCGATGCACAGATACTCGATGCGTTCGGAGATCACGCGCGCACCGCAGCGGCGCGGCAGCAAGGGCGCGATGGGGTTGCGCGCCTCGGGTGAGCCGCCGCGCAGCAACATCAGCCGGCGTCCACCGCGCACCAGCTCGAGCACGCCGCTCACCAGGTAATAGTTGAGCCGGTCGTCATCGCCTTCGTTGAACAACATGTGTCCTGCGCGCAGCTCGCGCAGCGCAGTCTTGCGCGCAAGCAAGCTCAGGTTCTCGGGTTTCAGTCCATCGAGCGGAGAGAACGAGCGCAGCAGGTCGGGGAGCGGCTGCTTCGTCTCCATAACGTCACATTGGGTCGGGGTTCATGGCTCCATGATGGTAGCACAGGCGCCTGCGCGCGCCGTTCAGCGCGTCATTGCGGTGCTCCTCGCAGCCGATGCAGCCGGGGCGGCCCTTCTTTTCGTATTTCTCAAACACGCCTTCGGAGAAGGCCAAAAGAAGCGTCACCTGTTCCGACAGGGTCAGCAGCAGGTCCTGGTGCTGCCGCAAAAGCTCCATGAGGCGCTCGCCCCGCCGGAGC
>QGUO01000120.1 GCA_003242495.1 Pseudomonadota bacterium
GATCGGTCGGTGGCAGGCGGCGCGGGCATCGCCCGGCACCGAACGATGTTAAGGGAAGGCCGCGCTGACGGTGAGGACGCTCAAACGACTGCACGCCGCGGTGCGCGAGGACATCGGCGAGCTGATCACTCGGAGGCCGCTGCCGGGACCCGGTATTGGCCAGCTCGACCCCTTCCTGCTGCTGAATCATCACGGTCCGCAGGTCTATCCTCCGGGCAATGCCGGACTGCCGTTCGGGCCGCATCCGCATCGTGGTTTCGAAACCGTCACGTTCATCCTGCACGGGCAGCTCGAGCACCGCGATTCGGGCGGGCACGAGAGCGTGATCGGTGCGGGTGGCGTCCAGTGGATGACCGCCGGCCGCGGCGTGGTGCACTCGGAGCTTGCACCGCGCGAGTTCCTGGAGCGCGGCGGCGAGCTCGAGATTCTGCAGCTCTGGGTGAACCTGCCGGCACGCATGAAAATGACCGAGCCGCGCTACAGCGGTCTGCAGGCGGCGGACATTCCGGCGGTGACGCACGACGGCGCCATCGTCCGACCGGTCTCCGGCGAATGGCTCGGGCAGGTCGGCCCTATTCGTCCCCTCATGGATGTGCAGCTTGCGACCGTCCACTTGGCGCGCGGCGCGACTGCGCGCTTTGCGGTGCCGCGCGGGCGGACCGTTCTTCTCTATGTCGTGGGCGGTGAGCTGCGCATCGACGCGCACCACGCGCCGCGCTTCACGCTCGTGGAGCTGAACGACGACGGCGATGAGTTCGTCCTGCAGGCGCACGAAGACAGCACCGTGCTGCTCGGTCATGCCGCGCCGCTCGACGAGCCGGTGGTCGCGTACGGACCGTTCGTGATGAATACACGCGAGGAAATCCACCAGGCGATTCGCGACTACCAGGCCGGCCGGCTCGGTTGATACGCCGGCCGCGAGTGCCCGCGATCGAGATCGACCACCGACCGCATCTTCTCGCCGGCGATGCGGCCCGCCGGGAAAACGGTCCCGAAGCGGACCTGTCCGCGTCGCCGCGGCACACATTGCAGTAGCTACGCGAGCAGCACTACGAGGGCTCGAGCCGCTCGCCCTCGGGCGGCGGAAACTGGCGACAGACTTCCTTGAGCCAGTCGCGAAAGCGACGGACCTTGGGCAGCTCGAAATGATGAGCCGGCGCGACGAAGTAATAGGCATGATCCTGGCGCACGCTCTGCATCATCGGACGCACCAGCCGGCCTGCCGCGAGATCGCCTGCTACCAGCGACCAGCGTGCCAGCGCAAGCCCTTGCCCTTGCTCGGCTGCGGCGAGCACGGCGGCCGAGTCGTCCAGCACCGGGCCGTGCTCCACACGTGTGGTATCGCCGCCGACGCGACGCAGCCAATGCGCCCAGGGCTCGCTCGCGCTGTCGAGCAAGGGATACTTGTGCAGGTCGCCGAGCGTCTCGATGGGCCCGAGCGTGGCCACGAGCGCCGGGCTGGCCACCGGGAAGACCCAGTCGTCGAGCATGCGCTCGGCCGTCAGGTCGGGCCACTCGCCGCTCCCATACCGCACCGCGGCGTGGAAATCGGTCTGCATGAAGTCCACCAGCTCGCTGCTCGCGCTGAAGCGCAGGTCGATCTCCGGATGGCGGCCATGGAAATCGCTGAGGCGCGGCAGCAGCCACTTCTGCAGGAAGGCGCCGAGCAGACTGATGTTGAGCTGGCCGCTGGTGCGGTCCTGGCGCAGTTGATCGACCGCGCGGATCAACTCGTTCAGGCCACGCTGCACGCCGGGCAGCAGGCGCGCGCCTTGTGGCGTGAGTCGCACTCGCCGGCTGTGGCGGACGAACAGTGGCGTCTCCAAGTAAGCTTCGAGCGCCTTGATGTGGGAGCTGACGGCGGCGGTGGTGACTTGCAGAGATTGTGCGGCACCGGTGAAGCTCAGGTGCGCCGCGACCGCCTCGAATGCGCGCAGTGCATTCAATGGGAGTTTGACTGCGTCAGTCATTGTTCACTATAAGTTGACGTGGTCACGATAAATGCGGGCTGCACCGCCTTAATATATCGCTAAATTTAACAAGACAAGAGAGCGCCGACGTGACTGGACCGTCCCGGGACATCGAGATCCTGCCCGCAACGCCTGCGGATGTCCCCCTGATTCTGGCGCTGATCCGCGAACTCGCCGAGTTCGTGGGGCTGCTCTCAGAGGTGCAGGCGACCGAGGAATCCCTGCGCGAGACGCTGTTCGGCGCGCACCCGTGCGCCGAGGTCCTGCTGGCGCGCAGTGATGACGAGGTGGCGGGCTTCGCGCTCTACTTCCAGAACTATTCCACGTTTCTCGCCAAGCCCGGCCTGTACCTGGAGGATCTCTATGTGCGTGCGCCGTTCCGCGGGCGTGGCGTGGGCAGCGCGTTGTTACGACACCTGGCGCGCATCGCCGTCGAGCGCGGCTGCGGCCGGTTCGAGTGGGCCGTGCTCGCCTGGAACAGGCGGGCCATCGACTTCTACCATGGCCTGGGTGCACGGCTCGAGGAGGACTCGCGTATCTTCCGCCTGAGCGGCGATGCGCTCATGAAGCTCGGGCGCTGAGCTTGGCTGGAGCACCGCCACCCGGTGCAGACGCAGCGCGCCGAATAGCCGGCGCCTTGGGCTCAGCCGGCCGCTTCGCGGGGCTCGCGCGTGGCCGCGATTCTCTCCAGGGCTTCTTCCATGCAAGCCGAACGCGGCACGTCTATCCGGAACTCGTTCTCGAGCACCGCACGTAACTCGGCGGCGCTCCCCAGCACGCTGCGCGTGCTCAGGCCGTTGACCTCATGCACGGACAGCCGGTTGTTGAGCAGCGCGAAACGACGCCCCGGCTCGGCGCGCGCCGCCACCAGCGTGGTGACGAACTTCGATCGCGGGTGCGTCGACAGGTACCAGTTCACCGGCTCGTAATCCACGGCCGCCTGCGCTTGCAGGTCGAACCGGTAAAGCGCCCGCCAGCGCTCGAGCACCTGCGCCTGCAGGATGTACTCATCGGCCTCGCGCAGCAGGCGAAACGGCTCGTGAGGGGTGACCTGCTCCAGGCCTGGCTCGAGCCGCAGCACGCCCGTGAGCGTCAAGCCGCCGAAGCCGACGTCGACGATGTGGGCATGCCCATCGAGGCGAACGCAGAGCAGCATGTGCGTGCGCGGCAGGACGGCACCCGGTGCATTCCATAGCACCCGCGCCGCGAGGCCGGTGACCTCGAAGCCGATCTGGCGCAGCACGTCGGCCAATAACAGGTTGTGCTCGAAACAATATCCGCCACGGCGCTCGTGGACGAGCTTGCTCTGGAGTGCAGCGATGCTCAACTCCACGGGCCGGCCGGAGAGCGGATCGAGGTTCTCGAAGGGAATGGCGCGCGTGTGGGCGGATACGATCTCGCGCAGCGCCTGGAGAGTGGCAGTCCTGGCGCCCGTGTAGCCGATGCGTGCGAAATAGGCGGCGAGATCGATGCTCATGACGCGGGATCGGCGTGCGCGCTCAGCGCCGCGCCGAGATCGGCGATCAGATCGTCGACGTGCTCGAGGCCGACGGACACGCGCAACAGGTTCTCGGGCGTCACCGAATGCGGCCCTTCGACCGACGCACGATGCTCGATCAGGGACTCCACGCCGCCGAGACTGGTGGCGCGCGTGAACAGCCTGGTGCGTGCGGCCACGGCAAACGCTGCGCTGCGCCCGCCGCGTACGCAGAACGACAACATGGCCCCGAAGCCGCCGGTCATCTGCTTGCGCGCGAGCGCATGGCCGGGGTGGGATGCGAGCCCGGGATAGAGCACGCGCTCGACCTGCGGGTGCTGCTGCAAGAACTCGGCGAGCGCACCGGCATTCGCGGTCTGCGCACGCACGCGGCAGGGAAGGGTGGTCAGGCTACGCCGGATGAGCCAGCAATCGAATGGCGACGGGACGGCGCCGGCCGTGCCTTGATGGTCACGCAGGCGCTCGGCCCAGGTGCCGTGCTCACGCACCACGATTGCGCCGGCCATCGCGTCGCTGTGCCCGCCGAAATACTTGGTGCTCGAATGCATGACGAGGTCGGCGCCGAACTCGAACGGCTTCTGGCACACAGGCGTGGCGAAGGTGTTGTCCACGCACACGAGCGCGCCACGCGCATGCGCCAGACCGGCGAGCGCTTCGATGTCGCTCAGGTTGAGCATGGGGTTCGAGGGTGTCTCGACCCACACCAGGCGAGTGTTCGGGCGCAGTGCGTCCTCGACCGCCGCGACCTGCGTCATGTCCACGAAGGTGCACTCGACGCCCGCGGGGGCGACGAGGGTGCGCAGCTGCTTGGCCGTGCCGTGATAGCTTTCGACGGGTGCGACGACGTGCTCGCCGGGCCGCAGCAGACTGAATACCGCCTGCGAGGCGGCGGAGCCGGAGGCGAATGCGATGGCGTCGACGCCGCCCTCCAAGGCGGCGATGCAGTCCTCGAGCGAACGGCGCGTGGGGTTGCGCTCGCGGGTGTAGGAATAGCCTCGCGAGAAGCCGCCGTCGGCATCGCGCTCGTAGGTGGTGCTCAGATGAATGGCGGGGGCCACGTCACCTGCCGCAGGCTCGACGTCGCGACCAATCCGGACCGAAACGGTTTCAAGCTTCATACGAGCAAGTCCGGTACCTGAAAGGCGCAGTGTAACTCGGCTCGCGGGCCGCTACGAGCCGGCCGTCGGGTCAAAGGGCGCGCGGTTCTGCACGTCACGACGACTGGGGCAGGGCGCCCGGGGTCGCCACGTCGGCCGGCGCCCTTGCTGCGGCGCCATCGATGGACGGCGGCAGCAGCTTGTACATGACCGGCGTGACCACGCGTGCCACCAGCGTCGAGGAAAGGAGGCCGCCGATGATGACCCAGGCGAGCGGGGAGTACATGCCCGAGCTCTGCAGCGCCAGCGGCAGCAGTGCGCCGATGGCGGTCGCGCTGGTGAGCAGGATGGGGAGGAAGCGGATCTCCCCGGCGCGCTCGATGGCCTCGTCGAGCGCCATGCCCTCGGCCCGCAGCCGGTTGGTGAAATCCACCAGCAGGATCGAGTTCTTGGTCTCGATGCCCACCAGCGCGATGAAGCCGATCATGGCGGTGAAAGAGATGGTGTTGCCCGTGAGCGCCAGCAGCACGATGCCGCCGGCGATACCGAACGGCACGACGCTCAGCACGATCAGCGTGCTCTTGAAGCTGCCGAACTCCAGCACGAGGACGGCGATGATGCCGAGCGCGGCGATGATGCTGGCCGCCTCGAGCCCGCTGAAGCTCTCGGCGCGGCTTTCGAGCTCGCCTCCGGCGACGTAGCTGTAGCCGCGCGGCCAGTCGATCTGCGCGAGCCGTGCGAGCACCTCCCGGGAGACCCGCTCGGTGTTGTAGCCGCTGCTGACCTGTGCATCGATGATCACGGCGCGTTCGCGGTCATAACGGTCGATGCGCGTGGGCGCTGCGGCAAATTCCACTTGCGCGAGCTGACTGAGCGGCAGTGTCTCGCCCGCGAGCGTCGCGACGCGGATCTGATCGAGCGTCGTCATATCGGCGCGCGCGCCGATGGGGGTGCGCACCATGATGTCGTACTGCTCGCCATCTGCGTCCTTGAATCGGCCGGCCGGTATGCCGGCTATCCCGAGGCGCACGGCGCGGTCGAACTCGGCCATGGGCACGCCGAGCAGCGCCGCCTTCTGGGAGTCGACGGCGAGGCGCAGATTGGTGCGCTTGACGCGCACCGGGTTGACGACGTCGCGCAGCCCCGGCGTGTGCTTCATGATGCGCTCGACCTCTGCAGCGAGGCGGTGCAGTTCGTCGAGATCCGGGCCGAGCACGCGGATCGATACGGGTGCCGTGATCGGCGGGCCGTTCTGGAACTCCTTCACGTGCAGCCGCGCATTCGGATACCGGTCGATCTGCGCACGCAGCTCGTCGAGCAGTCGCGGCGTCTCGCGGGTGTCGTAGCGCTTCAGGCGCACGAAGATCTCCCCGTAATTCGCCTCTCTTTGCGGCGGCAGCACGTTGTAGTAGACCCGTGGGTTGCCGTAGCCGAGGTTGGTGAAGTACGACTGCACCTCGGGCATGGCGTCGAGCTTGGCCTCCACGAAACGCAGCGCCCTGTCCGTTTCCGCGAGGCTGCTGCCGTCGGGCGTCTCGACCGTCACCAGGAAGTAAGGCGTGTCCGCCTTGGGAAACAGGCTGAAGCCGATCGAGGCGCCCAGCCCCACGATGATCACCAGACAGGCGGCCAACGAGCCCCACAAGGTGAGCTGCGGGCGTGCCAGCGCGCGGTGCAACAGCGGGCGATAGAACCGATGGATGCCGGCGGTAAGCCAGCGCAGGACGCGGTTGCCTCGCGGATCCTCGCGCTCCTTCAGCATGCGGCTGGCCAGGAACGGCACGATGGTGAGCGCCACCAGCAGTGAGGCGCCGATGGCAAACAGGATGGCGGTCGGCAGCACGCGAATGAACTTGCCGGCATCGCCGGACAGCATCATCAACGGCAGGAAGGCGAAGGCGAGCGTCGCCGTGCAGCCCAGCACGGCCTGGAAGATCTGCCGCGTGCCGAGCAGCGCCGCGTCGAGACGGCTGTGACCCTCGCGCAGGAAGCGTGCGATGTTCTCCACGACCACGATGGAATCATCCACCAGCAGCCCGAGAGCGACCACGAAGCCGGCGATGGAGATCTGGTTGAGCGAATAGCCGAGGAAGTGCAGCCCGGCGATGCCCATGGCGAGCGACAGCGGGATGGCGATCATCACCACGCCCGCGGCCCGCAAGCCCAGCGGCAGCAAGGTGACCAGCACGAGCCCGACGGCGATGGCGAAGTCGGTGCTCAGGCGGTTCAGGCGCGCTGCCACGTTCTGTGCCTGGTCGAAGCCGCGCTCGAGCACGATGCGCCTGGGCAGGTCGGCCGCGAAGCGGTCGGCCGCCGCCATGATGCGTTCGCGGACATCGAAGATGTTGTAGCCGTCCTTCTGGTTGGCCGTGACGAACACGGCGCGCTTGCCGTTGAAGCGCCCCGTGTAGTCGTGTTGTTTGTTCGCCCAGTCGACTTCGGCGATGTCGCGCACGCGCACCATCCGGCCGCCGCGCGCGGCGACCACGGTATCGCGCACCTGGTCGAGCGTTTGATAGCTGCCCGAGGTCTGCACGCTGAAGCTGCGGCTGCCGACGTCGATGATGCCGCCGGGCGTGTTGCCGTTCTCACTCTCGAGCGCGCCGATCACCTGCGCAGGCGCGATGCCGAGCTGCGCCATGCGCGGCAGGTCGAGCGCGACACGCAGCTCGCGCTCGGGAAACGCCCAGGTCTCGGCGCTGCGCACGCCCTCGACCGCGCTGAGTGCGTCCCTCAGCGCGCGGGCATGGTCCTCGAGCTCGCGCCAGGGCGCCTCCTCGGAGACCAGCGCGAACTGCACGATGTTCACCAGCCCGGGATCGGCCCTGCGGACTTCCAGGGTGACCTCCTCCGGGAGGGTGGCACGCAGGGCGTTCAGCTCGCGCACCACTTCGTCGTATTTCTTGTCGGGATCCGTGTAGTAGTAGAACTCCGGGCGGATCATCGCTGCGCTGTCCTTGCTGATCGATTGGATGGTTTTCAGGTCGTCGAGCTCGTTGAGGCGGTCCTCGATGGGCTTGACGACCAGGCGCTCGATGTCGAGCGGCTCGGCGCCCGGGAACACGGCCGTGATCAGGAAGATCGCGAACGAGAAGTGCGGATCTTCCTGGCGCGGGATGTTCTTGAGCGCGCTCAGGCCCAGCGCGACCAGGAGCGCAAAGGCCACCAGCGTGAACTGGTAGCGCTTGAGCGGGAACTCCAGGAATTTCATCGCTGCGCCCTCGCGCTCGTGCCCGACAGGCGATCGGGCTCCTCGAACACGGTCACGGGCGCGCCATCCTCGAGATACAGGGCTCCGTCGGTCACCACGCGCTCACCGGCTTGCACGCCGTCGGCGAGCGCCACCGAGTCGTGATCGATGAACGCCACCGTGACCGCGCGCCGGCGCGCGATCGCGCCATCGAGCACGTAGACGCTGGCGCTGCGGCCGTCGCCCTCGACGATGGCGGCGATCGGTACGTGCACGCGCGTGGCGGTGCGTGCCGCGGCCGGCGACAGCGCCAGGCGGGCGACCAGGCCGCTGCGCAGCGGCAGCTCGCGCGCCTCGAAGGCGATCTCCACCGCGAACAGGCCGCTTGCCGGATCGGCGGCGCTGGCGATTTCCGCCACCCGCCCGTGCAGTCGCTCGCCGGGCAGGGCGTCGAGCTCGATCTCGACGGGATCTCCCAGGCGGACCTGCACGATCTCGCGGTCGGCGAGCCCGGCGCGCACCACGAACCCGGCGTCCTCGGCGCCGAGGACCAGCACCGGCACGCCGGCGCCGACCAGCTCGCGTTCCTCGGCGAGCCTGCGCAGGATGGTGCCGTCACGCGGCGCGATGATCTCGGCATGGCTCAGGTCGTACTCGGCCGATGCGAGCGCGGCGGCCGCGATCGCCTGCTGCGTGCGCAGGTCCTCCAGTTGCTCGAGGCTGATCACCTGGTCGGCGTACAGGCGCTCGCCGCGCGCGAGATCGCGTTGTGCCTTCAAATGGTTCTGGCGGGCCTGTTCGACCCGCGCACCGACCTCGGTCTGCTCGATCTGCGCCAGCCGCTGGCCCTTGCGCACGCGATCGCCCTCGCGGACCGCGATGCTGCGCACGAGGCCGCCCACTTTGAACGACAGGCGCACCTCGTCGCGGTTGGCGAGCACGCCATTGGTGCGGATGGTGGGCGCCGCCGGTCCGGGCGTCGCGACGGCGACGCGCACCGGCGTGGGCGCCGCGACTGGCTCCACGTCGGCGGAGCTGCTGCAGCCGGCCAGCGTCCACGCGGCCAGCACGAGCGAAGCGACAGACGAAGGCAAGGCGCGCATGAGTCGACTCCTTGTTGCTATGCGCCAGGATCGAGTGGCAGATCGCCCGCGCAGACCGCGTACTCGAGCTCGGCGCGACGCGCGAGCACGTCGAAGCGGGTAATGGTGTAGTTGAGCTCGGCGCGGGTCAGCGCGCTGCGCGCATCGATGAACTCCGCCTGATTGATGGCGCCTGCGTCGCGTTTGCGGCTGGCGATGCGGAAGGCCGCGCGGGCCGCCTCGACGCGCGCCGCCGCGGTGGCGAGCGAGTCGCGCGCGGTCGCGAGCGCATCCCAGGATTGCTGCACCTCGAGGCGGATCTGTTGCGCCATTTCCTCCTGGCGCAGCACCAGCTGGCGCTCGGCGGCGCGTGCCTGGCGTGCGCGGGCGTCGTCACCGCCGCCGTCGAACACGCGC
>QGUO01000546.1 GCA_003242495.1 Pseudomonadota bacterium
ATGGGTAGAAGAGACAGAGCCTGACCGATGCCGAGCTGCGCGCCCTGGCCGAACGGATCGACTCGCTGCCGGCGGGCGCTGGCGCGCTCGAGGTGCTCGGCATCGTGTTCCTGGTGCTGCTGGTGCTCGAAGCCGTCGGCGTGATCGACATCTTCTCGAAGTTCCCCTGATGCAGGCGTCCTGATGCAGGGCCCGGTGGGGTCCTGATGTGCGCGGCGGGGTGCGTCGCCGCGCACGGGACCCTGTCACGGGCTCGCATCAGAAGCGCTGCATCGGCACCGCTGCACGGAGACCCGTTGCGCTGATGCCTGATGTCTCGCCAGGTCGTTCGGTGCGCCATGCTCACGCTCCGGCCTGCGCGCCTGCCGGACGCGGTCAGTCGCTGATCCGGCGGCTGGCGGCCGGGCTGCGGCCGCTCGCATTGGCGGGCCTGGTCCTGCTCGCCGGGTGCGCCACGCGCGGGCCGGTGCTCGCGACGCTGGTCAGCGAGGACATGCCGCGGCGGGTGGAGCTCGCGGACGTGCCGTTTTTTCCCCAGGACGCCTTCCAGTGCGGCCCCGCGGCGCTTGCCACCGTGCTCAACCACGCGGGCGCGCCGGTCACGCCGGAAGCGCTGGTGCCCAAGGTGTATCTCCCCGAACGCCGCGGCAGCCTGCAGGCGGAGCTGATGGCCGCCACGCGCAGCCATGAGCGCCTGCCCTATATCCTCGAGCCGACCACGCAGGATTTGCTGGCGCAGGTTGCGGCCGGTCGTCCCGTGCTGGTGTTGCAGAACCTCGGACTCAACGCGCTGCCTGCATGGCATTTCGCCGTGGTGGCCGGCTACGACGCCGAGCGCAACACCCTGCTGCTGCGCTCCGGGACCCGCGAGCGTCTCGAGATGGATCTACGACGCTTCGATCGTACCTGGGCACGTGCGCAGCGCTGGGCCATGGTGGCGCTGATGCCGGGTGAGCTGCCGGCGAACGCCGATGTCGAGCGCTACATGACTGCGGCGGCGGGGCTCGAAGCCACGGGCCGGATCGAGGCGGCGGCCGAGGCCTACCGCGCGGCGCAGGCGCGCTGGCCGCGCTCCGCGTGGCCCTGGCTCGGTCTGGCCAACGTGGACTATGCGGGCGGCCGACTCGTGGCGGCGGAGGTGGGCTACGAGGCGGCGCTCGAGCGCGATCCGCTCAACGTCGTCGCGCGCAACAATCTCGCGGACCTGCTCGCCGCGCGCGGCTGCATCGAGGCCGCGCATGCGCACATCGTCCGGGCCGGCGAGCTGGCCGCTGGCACGGCGCTCGCGGAGGCGGTGGCGCAGACGGCCGGGCGCATCGCGGAATTGCGGAATGTGCGTATCGACGCGGACGTCCAGGAACAGTGTCCCGCGGCGCCTTGAGTGTTGCAGGGCGCATCACGCCGAGTTTCATGGGTGCTTTAGCGGCCGTTTGGCGAGTCGCGCCGCCCGCGTGACGCAGCACCATGCGGCCGGACAGCGGCGTGGGGCGTGCACGACGCGTTCGCTTGCTATCATTCGGCCATGGCCATCGCTCGAGCCTTGCAGGAAGAAATCCAGAACGCCGTGGAGGCGCTGCGCGCCGGCGAGCTCGTAGCGTTTCCCACGGAGACGGTCTACGGTCTCGGGGCAAACGCCAACAACCCGGAAGCGGTGCGCAAGATTTTCGAGCTCAAGGGACGACCGCCCACGCACCCGGTGATCGTGCACATCGATCATCCGCGCTACATCCAGCGCTGGGTGCGCGAGATGTCGCCGGAGGCGACGCGCCTCGCCGAAGCGTTCTGGCCGGGGCCGCTCACGCTGGTCGCCAAGCGCGCGCCCGCGGTCAATGACCTCATCACCGGCGGGCAGGACACGGTGGCGATCCGCGTGCCCTCCCACCCGGTCGCGCAACAGCTCCTGAACGCCTTCGGCGGCGGTATTGCCGCCCCGTCGGCCAACCGCTACGGCCACATCAGCCCGACGCGCGCCGAGCATGTGCGCGACGAGTTCGGCGACGAGACGCCGCTGCTGCTCGACGGGGGCGAGACCAAGATCGGCCTGGAATCGACCATCGTCTCGTGCGTCGACGAGACGCCGCGGCTGCTGCGGCCGGGCAGCATCACCCTGACGCAGCTGCGCGCCGTGGTGCCCAACATCGAAGCCGGTCCGGGCGCGAAGGCGCCGCGTGTGCCGGGCAGCACGTCGCGCCATTATTCGCCGACGACGCCGGTCAACATCGTGCCGAGCCGTCGCCTCGAGCAGGTCATGCACGAGTTCACGGCCAAGCACGAGAAGGTGGCCGTGCTGGCGCAGCGTCCGCCGGCGATGGCGAACCCCTACATGACATGGATCAACGCCGGCACGCGCCCGGACGCCTACGGCCGGCAGCTGTACGCCAACCTGCGCACCCTCGA
>QGUO01000547.1 GCA_003242495.1 Pseudomonadota bacterium
GCGTGACACGTCGCGCAGCAGCACGCCTTGCAGCAGGCAGTACGCAACGAACACTGCCCGCCATCCCTCGCGGCCAAACGCTGACTTTGCGAGATCGACCTTGCACGGAGGTTGATCGGGCGGCGATCGGGCGGCGGATGGCGTGGCCCGGAACGCCATCCCGGGCATTCCGCTCAGCGTAACCGCCGGAGGCGCCCGGCGGACGGCATGCGCTCGCCGGGACCGCCCCGGCATTGCGCCGCTTGACGATCGTGGCCGCAGGAACTAAGCAATGCGGCCATGACGGATGCGGACCTCACGTCGCTCGCCATGAAGGTGGCCGCGCGCCTCGGCGCGGGCGGTCGCCAGCTGGTGACCGCCGAATCCTGCACGGGAGGCTGGATCGGCAAGGTCCTCACGGACATTCCCGGCAGCTCCGCCTGGTACCTGGGCGGAGTGGTCTCCTACAGCAACTCGCTCAAGCAGGCCTTGCTCGGGGTGTCGCCGTCGACGCTGGGGCAGCACGGCGCGGTGAGCGAGCAGACGGCCAGGGAGATGGCGCAGGGCGCGCTCGAGCGCCTTGGCGGCCAGGTCGCACTCGCGGTCACGGGCATCGCCGGACCGGACGGCGGTCTGCCCGACAAGCCCGTCGGCACCGTGTGGTTCGCATGGGTGTGGCGCGTCGCGGGACGGATCGAGTCGTGCGTGGCCCGGGAGGTGTTCGCCGGCGACCGCGCGGCGGTGCGACGACAGACGGTGGCGTACGCGCTCGAAGGACTGCTCGAGCGCGATGGGTGACCTGCCGACCAGAACCCGGCGACTGTTCTTCGCCCTGTGGCCGGCGCCTGCGCTGCGCCGGGCCATCGAGCACGACACCCGCGCGCTCGCGCGCCGCAGCGGCGGCCGGATCGTGCCGGCGCGCAACTTCCACGTGACCCTCGCCTTCCTGGGCAGCGTCGCCGAGTCGCGCCTTGCCGACCTGGTGCGCGCGGGCGGCGCCGCGCGTGCGCCGCGCTTCGAGCTCAGCCTCGACCGCGTGCAGACCCTGCCGCGGGCCAACGTGCTGTGCCTCGCCCCGTCGGTCACCCCCATCGAGCTGCGCAGGCTGGTCGATGCGCTGCGTGTCGCGCTGGAGGCCGAGGGCTTCGAACTCGAGCGCCGGCCGTTTCGGCCGCACCTCACCCTGGTGCGCCGTTTGAATCGCCCCATGCCGACATTGCCCCTGCCGCCCGTGGTCTGGCCGGTGGAGGAGTTCGTGCTGGTCGAGTCGCGCACCGCCGCCGCCGGCTCGGAGTACGAGGTCCTGGCCCGGTGGCCCCTGTGGACGCAGGACGCGCTTTGAACCGCCCGATGCGCGGAGGGGGGGCGTACAGGTAGGTGCGCGCCCCGGCCGCGGACGCCACCGTCGGAGGTCCCTCATGGCTGCCTCGACCGGTCTGCGCGGCGGCCAACGATCGGTCAGCCGGGAAACTGTACAAATGCACAGTTTTTCTCGCCCTCAACCTGCATCGATGTGGAATAATGTGCGCCATGCACGCCGTCGTCGCCCCTGCCCGCAACGCGGGCGAGCGCGGCGCCCCCCACTCCAACTGATCGCAGGGCACAGGTAATGGAAGAGAACCGCAAGAAGGCGCTTGCCGCCGCACTCGGCCAGATCGAAAAGCAGTTCGGCAAAGGCTCGGTCATGCGCCTCGGCGACGCCAGCGCGAGCTATGACGTGGACGTGGTGTCCACCGGCTCGCTCGGTCTCGACATCGCCCTGGGCGTCGGCGGCCTGCCGCGCGGTCGCGTGGTGGAAATCTACGGGCCGGAATCCTCGGGCAAGACCACCCTGACCCTGCAGGTCATCGCCGAGGCGCAGCGCGCCGGCGGCACGGCCGCATTCGTGGACGCCGAGCACGCGCTCGACCCGTCCTACGCCGAGAAGCTCGGCGTCAACGTGCAGGACCTGCTGGTGTCGCAGCCGGACACCGGCGAGCAGGCCTTGGAGATCACCGACATGCTGGTGCGCTCGGGCGCGGTGGACATCGTGGTGGTCGACTCGGTGGCGGCGCTCACGCCCAAGGCGGAGATCGAGGGCGAGATGGGCGACGCCCACGTGGGCCTGCAGGCGCGCCTGATGTCGCAGGCGCTGCGCAAGCTGACTGCCAACATCAAGCGCTCGAATACCGTGGTGATCTTCATCAACCAGATCCGCATGAAGATCGGTGTGATGTTCGGCAATCCCGAGACCACCACCGGCGGCAACGCCCTGAAGTTCTACGCCTCCGTCCGGCTCGACATCCGCCGCATCGGCGCGCTGAAGAGCGGCGACGAGGTGATCGGCAACCAGACACGCGTCAAGGTGGTAAAGAACAAGGTGGCGCCGCCGTTCCGCGAGGCGGAATTCGAGATCATGTACGGCGCCGGTATCT
>QGUO01000548.1 GCA_003242495.1 Pseudomonadota bacterium
CACCTGGGAGTCACCGAACTTCAGCGTCGCCCATACCCAGGCGCGCTCCGTGGCGTCTTCCACGTGCGCCGACAGGTCCGAGATCGAGCTTGCACCACGCGGCAGGCGATCGAGCGCCTCGGTGAAATCGCGCGCCAGCCGGCTCTCATCGATGTCGAAGGCGCGCACGATGCACGCCAGATCGGAGCCCGGCTGCTGCAGCACCTGGTGGAACCAGTGCACCAGCTCCACGTATGGATTGCCACGCAGCTTGCAGAAGACCGTGGCGCCTTCGATGGCCTTGTAGGCGAGGCTGTTCAGCTTGCCGAACAAGGCGACCCGACTGATGTCTCCCATGAAACCTTCCTTCTTATTGGTAACCGTCGTGCTGATTGAGGCCGGCATCCCCGCCCAGGCGGAGACCCGGTGAATACCTGTCGATCGGTGCGGTTGCGTGTTCCGGCGCGCCGCCGACCGTTGCGCCCGGCGCCGAACGCGCGGGCGCCTGGACCACGACCTCGGCCGGCGCCCCGCGGCGCATGCCGAGCCAACTCATCCAGCCGAGCGGACTGGCGCCTGCGCCGAGCGCAATGCCTGGTATCTCCACGTCCTGAAGACGCAGCCGCAGTTGCCATGCCCATTCGTCGTTGGTGTAGAAGCGCACCAGGGCAGTGAGCGCGTCCAGACCGCGCGCGCCAGGCAGGAAATCCACGAACGCGGTGCGCGACAGCGGACCGAGCACGATCTCGAACTGGTGCTGGCATTGCCAGGTCGCTTCGCCCAGGGTGGCGTTGACGCCGAGCGTCGCAGCGTCCGGCCGGCCCAGCCGGCAACGCAGGTCCGCCGGAATCTCCAGCCAGGCGCCCACGAACTGACGAATCTCCACCGGCACCCCGAAGTAGTCGGCCAGCACGTTCTCCAGCCCATCCGCCGAGCACGTCTGGGCGGCGAACAGACCTGCCCGGCTCAGCATGGCGTCGTCGCACACCGTCTCGGCCGGGTGCGCGTCGGACGATGCATCGGGCGTCAGGCCGATCAGCGCACCGACGTAGGTGCGGAACCGGTCGCTGGCCGGCCGGTCACCGCTCACGGCCGGCTCGGCCTCGGCCCACGCCCGGTAGAACAATGAGATCAAGCGATGCTGGAACAGATTGACGAAGTCGACGATGGTCGGGTCTTCCTTCTGCCGGCGCAGATCGTATGCCAGCTCCGTCAGGTGCAGCGGCAGCGCACCGTTGGGCCCGAACACGCCGAACGCGTACTGCCCCAGCGAAAAGCGCCCGTCTGCTGTCGTGCCCGCCTCCGCCACATCACAAGGTGCGAACGACAGGTGGGCGACTTGCCCGAGACGCACCGCATCGTCGGACGCCTTGCGCGATTCGCCCAGCCGCGGCTGCGCTGCGAACGCCTGCTCGATGAGACGCAGCGCGGCGAACAGCGTGAAACGGTGCGGCTCGGCCTCGAGCCGCGCCAAGAGCGCCGCACCCTCCATTGCATTCAGATCGTGCGACGGCATCCCACCCTCACCGGCCAGGACTTCACCTCGCCGCGCGTCGCGGACATCAGCCGCAGCTGCGTGAACGAGTTCAACGACACGTAGCGTCCGAAAAAGCGCTCGAGCACGTTGCCGAGCATCACGATGCCCGTGCCCTCGAAGGCCGCATCGTCGAGCGTGAGTGCGATCTCGAGGCCGCGTCCGAAACTGATGGGGCCGGCGAGCGGCATGCGACGCACCACCGGGGCATAGCTCACGCTGCGCACACCGTCCACCTGGCGCAAGGCCGCCGGGTCATGTGGATCGGCATACAGCGCCAGCAGATCGCGCAGCATCTGCGCGCCCTCCTGCGGGTCGCGCTCGACCAGCGAGAGATAGTTCAACGACAAATGGCCGATCAGCTTCCAGGCGGTGGCGCCGAAAGCCGGTGAGGGCTTCGGCCAGCTCGGCCCGGCCACGCAGCGCACCGCCTCGAGCGGTCCGCCGCCGTCGAGGGTGAAGTCGCTGCGCGCCTGACCGGTGGCGAGCTGGATGGCGAGATCGCGATTGGTGCACAGGGCCTGGGCGTCCACCTGGCGGATGCGTCCGGCGCTGCGCCGCTCGGCCGCATCGACGAGGGCGATGAAGCACTCGCTGCCCACATAGCCCGAGCGCATGCCGTCGCGCCGCTGGCGCTCGGACACGCGCCGCGGCCGCCGCTCGAGCGTGTAATACGCGACGTCGCTGCGCGTCCGGGCACCGTGGCCGACCGAGTAGAACGGCAGAATCTGCGCGACGGTCTCGCCGCCGGCACCGATGCCCTCGAGACTGACGAGACTGTGGATCTCGAAATCCATCGGCCGGTTGCGATCCACCACCAGGTGGTGGTCGGTCTCGAGCTCGCTGACATGCACGCGGTCGACCGCGCGCGGAAACAGG
>QGUO01000549.1 GCA_003242495.1 Pseudomonadota bacterium
GCGTCCGTGCAGGTCGCCATGATCTTCTTCAAGACACGAAACGGCAGCTCGCGGTCGCCGAGGATGGTGATCTCGCGTCCAGCGATGTCCTGCGCGGCGTCGGCGCGCAGAATGCGGTCGGACTGAGCCTTGAGCGCCACCTTGAGCGGCTCGATGATGTTGCCCTCGAGCGCCTCGACCTCGGCCAGCGTGGTCACGACCTGGCCTTGCACCAACACCTGATCGTGCGAAACGTGCACCACCACGGTCTCGCGCGGCTTGGTCTCGGCGATCGACTCCGGCAGAGTGATGTCCTTGGGCGTCTCGAGCGTCTGCACCTCGGCGGAGTTCACCAGCAGGAAGAACACCAGGATGGTGAAGATGTCCATCAGCGACACCAGGTTGAGTCCGCCGCCGCGGCGGCTGCGCGCATGATGACGCGCCATGCGGCGCGCACGATTGGACATTTTCATGGGGGCGCATCTCCCACGGAAATCTCGGGGAACAGTTCCGCCTGCACGGTGCGCCCGCCCTGCTCTGCAGGGAACGTGCGCACGACATCCATGGTCTGCACGACGACTTCGTAGGCGATGTCGGGCTCGAGCAGGATGGTGGCGTTCACCACCTCCGGGTACTCGGCCTTGATGGCCTTGAGCTTCTCACGCAGGTTCTCGAAGTCGTGTCCCTCGGACCGCGCGGGATAGCGGCCGAGCAGCCCGGAGTTGCGATCGGCCACCTCGATGCGGTCCTTGCGCACCACCACTTCGAGCTCGAAGGATTGCTGCGCCGCCGGCGGCGGAGGTCCACCCGCGGGCAGATTGAGCTCGAGGATGGTCATGCGCGAGAAGACGGCCGTGATCAACAGGAACGGCACCAGGACGACCATCAGGTTCATGAAGGCCGTGATGTTCATCTCCTCCTCCTGCCGGGGCAGGCGGAGGCGACGGCGTCCGAACCGTCGCGTCATGCGACCGCCTCGCCGCGGCGCTCGACCACGGTGTTCAGGAACTTCACCGAGGCCATCTCCAGGCTGTCGACCAGCTCGGTGGTCTTGGTCTGAATGACCGCATGCACCAGCAGCAGCGGAATGGCGACGATCAGGCCGAATGCAGTGGTGTTCATCGCCACCGAGATCGAGGCCGACAGCAGATCGGCTTTTTCGGCCGGGTTGGCGTTCGAGACGGCCGTGAATGCCTGGATCAGTCCGATGATGGTGCCGAGCAGACCGAGCAGCGTCGCGAGGTTGGCGAAGGTCGACAGATAGTGGGTGCGCTTCTCGAGACGCGGCACGACCTCCATCAGGCTTTCCTCCATGGCCTTTTCGACGTCGTCGCGCCGGCGCGCCGATTCGAGGCGCGCCAGGCCGTAGTTGAGAATGCGACCGATGGCCGCGCTCGAGCGCTGGCAGACGCTGATCGCCTGGCGGAAGTTGCCCTGTTGCAGCAGCGGCACGATCTGCGTCCACAGCTGCCGATTGCGCGCGCTCGCCACGGTGAGATACAGCCAGCGCTCGATCGCGATGGCAACGCCCGCAGCGAACACCAGCGCGATCGGATACATGAACGCGCCGCCCTTCACGAAGAACTCCACTATCGACGTGTACATTGAAACCTCCGATGACGATTCACGTCCGCCCCGCTCACCGCCCCCGCCCGGCGTTGCGGGCTGGACATGCGCAAGGCCCTCACAAGCTCAGCGCCGCGCCAGGCCTCCCTGCCGCCTGTTCGGGAAAGGTCGGGGAGCAGGCAAACGACCCGAAATCATGCCCTTCAACGCGGGGCACGAGATGTCGACTGCGTCGCGTCTGCACCGCGTGCAATAGCGTCGTAATACGTCACTTCGCGACGAAAAACGTCACGATCCACCGGGGTCAGCACTTCGTCGAGGAGCGTGTTGAAGGGCTGGGCCGGCAAATCGCCGAGATCCGCCTTTTTCCAGGGCACGATGTACAGCACCTTGGGCAGCTCGCGGTTACCGGTGACCACCGTGGTGTCGAGCTCGAGCCGGTCGGCAGCCTCGCGGCTCGAGGCCGCCCGCGGCATGGCCGCCGCGGTGTCCGGCCCGCCAGTGCGATCCGGTTCTGCGACCGGATCGCCGCCCTCCCGGGTCGCGGGCCCGGGCGTCGCGCCCGGATCGAATTCGGGGTCGGATTGCGCTTCGGCCTGCGGCGCGGGTTCCGCACCCCGGCCCGGCGCGGCCACCATCGCCGCCGAGCACATCAGGAGCGCCGCGAGCACGCGCCGCCAACACAGGGTCCGAGGAGATTCGTGGTTCATGGCTGCACATTCGCGCTGCGCTCACTGGCCCCGACTCGCGTCCTGAGCTCGCGCACCCACCCGTTCACCTTCTCGTCCGGCACGAGTTGCAGATAGCGCTCGAACGCCTCGAGCGCGCGTTGCGGTTGCTGCAGAT
>QGUO01000550.1 GCA_003242495.1 Pseudomonadota bacterium
TCACATCGACCTGCGTGCAGCAGGTGAGGAGGAATGGCACACCTTGCGGCCGCTCGCGTGGTATGAGCCGGCCGACGACGACGGCGCCATGCTGGCGCCCGGTGAGCACACCGAGCAGACCGTGCCGGTCTTCTTCGGCGAGGACGGCTGGAGCTTCGCTCAGCCCGGCGAATACGAGATCCGCGCACGCTTGCAGCTCGGCGATGACTTTCCGGAGATCGCCAGCGAGGTCGTGAGCGTGACCGTCGTTGCGCCCACGAGCGAGCGCGATCGCGCTGCGCTCGAGCCGCTGCTCGACCAGCACGGCGCACTCGATGAGGACATCGGGCGGCTGATCGCCTTTGACGGCCGTATCGGCGCGCCTCAGGACATGGCGCCCATCGAACGGGTGGTGCACGAGTTTCCCGATACCGCGCTCGGCTCGGCGCTCAAGCTCACGCTTGCCTCGCACCTGCTGCGTCCGCCCATCGACACCCGCACGGGCACGCGCCCGAAGCCCGACGCGGATACGGCCAGAAGGCTGCTGGAGAGCGTCTGTCGTGAGAGCGGCATCGTGGCGCTCAAGGCGGAGCTGCTGGCCCGCCACGGCGAGGTCGATGCGCTGCAGGGCCTGTCGGTGGACGACCTCGCGTCCATCGCCTGGGACGGCGCCGACGCGGCGCGTCGGCCCGTGCCGACGTATGTCGATGACTCGCTGCGCGTCCTCGGGACTCGCATCGGCTTTGCCGCCGGCCGCGCACGACTGGATGACGAGGCGCTCGCCGCCGTCGCGCGGTTGGCGCACGAGCTGCGCAGCGACACAGGGCGCATCGTCGTCGTCGGACATGCGGATGCCGAGGGCGACTGCGCGGCCAGCGAGCGCCTCGGGCTCGAGCGCGCACAGGCTGTCAGGCGCGCGCTCATGCGCCATGGGGTGCCAGCCTCGCGCATCCAGGCCGTGACCATGGGGGCGCGTCGGGCACTCGATCTCGGCGCCTCCGAGCAGGCGCGTACCCTCAATCGCCGTGTCGAGTTGCTGGTGGAGGAGCAGGGCGAGCCGGTCGAGGCCGCCGACCCCTGAGGCCCGTCGGCGACTCCGTTCGCCCTGGGCATCATGTTCCCATGGATGGATGATTTGCCCGCCTGCACATCGCCAAACCGCTGTTTCTGATCACGCTGAGGCGGGGTCGGCCGGGCCGGTAGGAGTCCCGGCGTTTGACCGGCGGTCTCGTCTTCCTCATGCTCGCATTTGGTTGGCCTGATCGGTGCGGCCATGGGTTCGGTGGCGCCCGCCACCCGGCGCGAGCGCGCCGGGTACGAGGGGACGCAGACCTTGCAGCGCGCGGCTGCGCAGTCTGCGCGGACAGCGGACGCGCCGGAAGGCAAGCCCGGGTCCTGCCGAGGGGTCGAGCCCGGTCCACGCTCGGGTGTTACTGCCGTGGCAGCGCACCTGCGCCCCTGGAATGTTTTCGTCGAGGAGAACGAACAATGCGTAATGTAATCCTGGCAAGTGTCGCGCTGGTGCTGGTCGGCTGTGGTCAAGACACTGCGCAAGACTCGCAGTCGCCTGGCGCGCAGGCGCCGTCCGAGCCGCCGGCCGCCGAAACCGGGCAACCGGCCGAGCGCAGCGCGCAGGTGGACCTGCAGCCGACCGAGGGCAGCAGCGTGACGGGCACACTGGCCATCACCACGATCGGCAACGCCGTGAGCATCACCGGCTCGGTGAAGGGGCTCACCCCGAACGCCGAGCACGGCTTTCACATCCACGAAAATGGCGATTGCAGCGCACCCGACGCCAGCAGCGCCGGAGGGCACTTCAACCCAGCCGGCAATCCCCACGGGCACCCGGGCGAGAACTCGCATCTCGGCGACATGTTGAATCTTCAGGCCGATGCGCAGGGCATTGCCACGGCTGCTGCACGCATCGAAGGGGCGACCCTGCACACCGGCGAGCCGACCGATCTGGTCGGGCGCGCGATCGTGGTGCACGAGAAAGCCGACGATTACACCAGTCAGCCCGCAGGCGATTCCGGCAAGCGCATCGCCTGTGGCGTCATTCAATGACACGACGGCTGGCTTGACGTTGCGGGCGCCGGCTGTGGCCGGCGCCCGCCGAACGGCGCGTTTCTCCGTTCCTCCGGCCGCCGGCCCGCCCCGGTCGGTCTGGCCGCGCACCTTGCGCAGGATGCGCGTTCTCATCGATCACCTCAGGTGGTGAGCCGGGGCACGCCTGCCCAACCCATCCCCCGCGCCGTTCAGCCGCGCAGCTCGAACCGCCAGGTCAGCGCCATGGCCGCCAACGCGCCGGTCGCCGCCATGAGCAGGGACGCGGGGATGCCGAGCCGCTCCGCGACATAGCCCCAGCACACGCTGCCAAACGCCAGGGCGCCGTAGAACAGAGTGTTGTAC
>QGUO01000121.1 GCA_003242495.1 Pseudomonadota bacterium
GCGCTGTACGGACATGTATGGACTGCAATGTACCTTCAGCGGCGATCAGACGCTGCCGGAGCTCGAAGAAGGCGCGGCCACGCACCTGTACCGGATCGCGCAGGAGGCCACCACCAACGCGGCCCGCTACGCGCGCGCCAAGTCGCTGCACATCAGCCTGCACACGACGGGTCGCAAGCTGGAGCTCTCGGTGGCCGACGACGGCATCGGGCTTGCGGCAGGCCTCGCGCAAGGCACGCCGGGCATGGGCCTGAAGATCATGGAATACCGCGCGCGCATGCTCGGCGGCACGCTGACGTTCGAGGAAACCAATCCCGGCACGCGCATCCAGCTCACGGCGCCGCTGCCGCTGCTGCGGCAGTCGAAGGAGAAAATGAAGAAGGCGATCTGAGCGTCGCCGCGAGGGCTCCTGGGCAGCGCGCCTCGGCCCCTGCGTACGGGCCTGAGCCCCGTCGGTGCCCCCCGCTACCCCTGCAGCGTTGCGGACCGATGAACGCCCTGCCAGGCGTGGGCGAAGGTCTCGATTTCCGCGGCCGGCATGGCGACGGCAATGAAGTCCCCCTGCAGCGCGTCGCAACCGGCCTGCTCGAGGAACTCGAATGTCTGCACGGTTTCCACGCCCTCGGCGCAGACCGTCAGCGACAAGGCGTGCGCCAGGTCGATGATGGCGCGCAACACCGTCGCCGCCGGCTTGGTATGCGGCACTTCGGCGACCAGCGCGCAATCGATCTTCACCTCGCTGAACGGCATCTTGTAGAGCTGCGTCAGCGACGACGTGCCGGTGCCGAAGTCGTCCAGGGCCAGGCCCACCCCACGCACGCGCAGCCGGGTGAAGATATCCATGACCAGCTCCGGATCGTCGACCGAGGCGGCTTCGGTCACCTCCAGCGTGAGCTGCTCGGGCGCGGCGTCGAACTCGCGCAGCAGCCGGCCGAGCCGATCGGGAAATTCCAGGTCCTGCACCAGTCGCGGCGACAGGTTCACCGTGGCCCCGATGTTCAAGCCACGCTGACGCCAGTGGCCGATCTGGCGGATGGCATCGGTGAGCACGAAGTCCGTGACGCCGACGATGAGGCCGCTGCGCTCGGCGAGCGGCAGAAACTCACGCGGATAGAGCAGCCCGAGCCGGGGGTGGCGCCAGCGGACCAGCGCCTCGGCGCTCGCCACCTGCCAGTCGCCGTGCGCGCGCCTCACCTTCGGCTGGTAGTGGATCGACAACTCGTGCTCCGCGATGGCGCGGGCGAGTTCCTCGGCGGTCAAGCCCTCACCGGGCTCCAGATGGCGCACCAGCAGGGCTTCGATGTCCTCGAGCATCGCCGGCTTCTGCAGCGTGCCGAGCATTCTCAGTCCGAGCGAATCGCCCAGTTGTCGTGCGCTCGCCAGCACGCGCTGATCCATGCCGCTGGCGAGCAGAATGCCGGCGGTGGTGCCTTGCCGGGCGAGATAGCGCAGCGCCTCGATGCCGTCCATGCCCGGCATCTGCAAATCGAGCAGGATCAGGGCGGGTTGCCGCCGCGCGATCTGTTCGCGAAAACGCGTCGCGGAATCGGCCGTGATCACATCGCACCCGACCCCGGCGCCGATCTGCTCGATCAGCTCCAGGAAGTCGACTTCATCGTCGACCGCCAGCACCAGGTTTCGCTCACGCTGTGACACGGACAGACTCCTTGATGGTTTCCAGCAGATGCCGCGCGAGTGCCATCTGTCCCCCGCAATCGCGCGGCCGACCTCCGTCTTGCGACGCGACTCCTGCCGCGTCGGTCTCCACCGGCGCCGCGCGCCCGCTGCCCCGTGTGGCAGGCGGGCCTGGCGTCCGCGCCGCAGGCCTCATTGCACCGATGCGTGTCAGCCCTCCGCACGGGTGCAGGCGCCCGGCGCCGGGCAATCGAGCGCTGCCCGCACCCGACGTGCCAGCACCTCGACTCGATACGGCTTGGCGATGGTCCCGATCGCATCCTCGATCGTGCCGCGTTGCATCGCCGCTTCGCTGGAGGCCGATGTTAGCAGCACCTTCAGCTCGGGCCGACGTTCGCGCAGCTTGCGCGCCAGCGCAGGGCCTTTCAGGGCGCCGGGCAGCATCACATCGGTCAACACGAGTGCAATATCCGGATGCTGCGCGAAGCGCTCGAGCGCCTCTTCGCCGCTCGAGGCCTCGACGGTGACATACCCCAGGCTCGAAAGAATCTCCACCGCGGTGGCGCGCACTTGCGCGTGATCCTCGACGATCAGCAGCGTTTCACTGCCGCAGGGCAGCTCCGGCTCAGCCTGCGGGCGGACGCTCGACGGCTCGATCGCGGCATGCTCGCGCGGAAAATACAGCCGCACCACGGTGCCCCGGCCGATGGCGCTGGAGATGCGTACATGCCCGCCGGACTGCCTGACGAACCCGTACACCATGGCCAGCCCCAGGCCGCTGCCCTTGCCGACGTCCTTGGTGGTGAAGAACGGCTCGAACACCCGCTTCTGCGTCTCGGGCGACATGCCGACCCCGGTATCGGCGATGTCGAGCGTCACGTATTCCCCGGGAGGCACGTCGAGCAAGGCCACGTCCCGTTCGTCGCCGGCTGCCGAGCCCGAGACCAGGCAGATTGCCGTGCGCGCCGCGCTCACGACGACGTTGCGCGTGACGATGGTGATGGCCCCGCCGTGGGGCATGGCATCGCGCGCGTTGATGACCAGATTGAGGACGGCGTTCTCCAGCTGGCCGGCATCGACCCGGGCGGGCCAGAGCATCGGATCGAGGTGTTGACGGATCTCGAGATCGCTGCGCAGCGTCCGGCGCAGGAGCTCATGCATTCCGGCCACCAGATCGTTCAGCATCAGCACGCGCGGTTCGAGAACCTGCTGGCGGGCGAAGGCCAGCAGGCGACGCGTCAGATCCGCGCCGCGCACCGCCGCCTTGAGCGTCGTGTCGGCCTGCTTCAAGAGCCGGGGGCTCTCGCGCAGCGCACGGGTCAGGAGCTGTGCGTTGCCGAGGATGACCGACAACAGGTTGTTGAAGTCGTGCGCGATGCCGCCGGTGAGGCGTCCCACGGCTTCCATCTTCTGGCTTTGGCGCAGCTCCGCTTCGAGCTGCCGCCGCTCGGTGACATCGCGCGCCGCCACGAAGCAACCCTGGACCTCGCCAAACTCGTCGCGATGGGGCACGAAGAAGGCTTCGAGCTCGACGCGCCGGCCCTTTGCGTCCTCGAAGCCTCCCTGTCCCTCGGTGGTGACGCCGGCGAGCGCCCGCTCGATGTAACGGTCGATGTCGGGAAGTCGATGCTCCCCGAGCACCCGCTGCACCGGACGGCCGCGGCTGTGGGCCAGAGGCGCCTCGAAGTACTGCTGGAACGGACGATTGGCATAGACCAGGCGCCCGGCGCGGTCCGCGTAGGCGATGTACAACGGCAGCGAGTCCAGGATGGTGCCGTAGAAATCCTGGCTGCGCAGCAGCGCCTCCTCGGCTTCGACCTGTGCGCTGATATCGCTGATCGAGCCCGCCAGCCGGACGGGGCGCCCTGCGGCGTCGCGCGAGGCCTGGCCGCGCAGACGGCACCAGATCAGGCGGCCGGACGCGGTGACCAGGCGGCAGCGCATGTCGAGCGGCCCGCGATTCTCCAGGTGCATGCGCACCTTCGCCAGGACCAGTTCCCGATCCTCGGGGTGCACGACTTTCTCGAAGGCGCGGAACGTATCGGGAAAGGCATCCACGTCGTAGCCGAGGATTTCGCGAACGCGCGCGGCGTACCACACGTGCCCCGTGACGAGATTCCAGTCGTACAGGCCGTCGCTGGTGCCGCGCACGGCGCGCTCCCAGCGCTCCTGGACTTCCACGGCACGCTGAACGTCCTGCTTGCGCTTGGTGATGTCGCGCAGCACGCCGATGACGCGCAACGGCTCGCCGCGCGCGTCGCGCTGCACGACCTTGGCGTGCGCGAGGAACCAGCGCAGCGCGCCGCTGCCCGTGTGCAGCGCATACTCACACTCGAATACCGGCGTCTCTCCATAATAGTGCGCCTTGAAGCGCTCGAGGATTTCCGGCCGATCAGGCGGCAACAGCAGCCGGTCGGCGAGCGTCTCGCGGGCGAGCAATTCCTCGGGCTCCACCCCCAGGCACTCGCGCCAGCGCTCGTTGTAATAGATCTCGTCGCGCGCGACGTTCCAGTCCCACATGGCGAGCTCGCCCGCCTCCATGGCGACGGCGAGACGCGCCTCACTTACACGCAGCGATTCGCAGACCCGACGGTACTCCTTGGCGTCGACCGACTCGGCCGCGGCGGCCGACGCTGACACCTGAAGAACGGGAGACGACATGAAAACCGATGGGATCCTGTGCTGAACGCCGCCGCTGGGCAGGGCAGGGCAACCTGGCACATTACGCGATCCTGCCGCTGCCGCCCATGATGCAGTCCTCGATTTGAGACTGATCCGGCGTCACGCATCCCCGCAAAGGGACCGGGGGAGCGCTCATCCGGCCCGGCGCCGGCCGCACGCATCGGCACAGCCGCGGCTTGCCCCCGATCAGCGCGCCAGCCAGCCGCCGTCGACCGGCAGGACGATGCCATGCACGTAGTCGGACGCCGCGGAGCACAGGAACAGCACGGCACCGGCCAGGTCCTCGGGCCTGCCCCAGCGTCCGGCAGGAATACGGCCCAGGATCTCGCTGTTGCGGGCGACGTCGGCGCGCAACGCTGCCGTGTTGTTGGTGGCGAAGTAGCCCGGTGCGACGGCATTGACGTTGATTCCGCGCGCCGCCCACTCGTTGGCGAGCAGGCGGGTGAGCCCGGCGATACCGCTCTTGCTGGCGGTGTAGGACGCCACACGGATACCGCCCTGGAACGACAGCATGGAGGCGATGTTGACGATCTTGCCCCGCGCGCCACGCGCCAGCATGTGACGGGCCGCCGCCTGCGCGAGAAAAAAGGGCGCCTTGAGATTCACCGCTAGGGCCGCATCCCAGTCGGCCTCACTGAATTCGAGCGCATCGCTGCGACGGATCACGCCTGCGTTGTTGACCAGGATGTCAACCGCACCCGCCGCGGCCACGGCCGCGTCGATCACGCGCCCGGCTTCACCCGCGTGCTCCAGGTCACATTTTATGAGATGGAAGCGCCGTCCGGCCGCCGTCACGGCCTGCTCGGTCTGCGTGGCGTCGGAGCGTACGGCGGCGACGATATCCGCGCCGGCGCGCGCCAGCGCGATGGCGATTCCCTGGCCGAGGCCGGTGTTTGCGCCGGTGACCACGGCGGTCTTGCCGGCCAGCGAGAAATGATCCAGACAGGTCATTGACAGCGTCCCTCGCCTTACCGCAGCTGACAGATGTCGAGCACCTTCATGTCGGTGTAGTCGAGGTTTTCGCCGCCCATCGCCCAGATAAAGCTGTAGTTGCGCGTGCCCGCGCCCATGTGGATGGACCAGGGCGGCGAGATGACCGCTTCCTCGTTGCGCACGACGAGGCTGCGCATGTCCTCCGGCTCGCCCATGAAGTGCAAGACGCGCTGCTCGCCGCCTTCGGCATCGTTCTCCAGGTCGAAATAGAAGTAGATCTCGGAGCGACGGTCGTGCAGATGCGGCGGCATGGTGTTCCAGACGCTGCCGCTCTTGAGAATGGTAAGCCCCAGCAGAAGCTGCGCCGAGCGGCAGGTGGCCGGGACGATGTACTGGTAAATGGTGCGCTCGTTGGACGTAGCCAGCGAGCCGCGCTCGAGCGGCACCGCCTTCTCGATCGGAATGTGCACCGGCTCGAAGCGCGCGTGGGCCGGCGTCGAGACCAGGTAGAAACGCGCCGCCTGGTGCGGCCCCTGAGATTCGAACACGACCTCGCGGGTACCCATGGGCACGTACAAGCCGTCCTTGGGCGCCAGGTCGAACGCCTGGCCATCGAGGCGCACGCGTCCGGAGTGCTGGCTGACGTTGACCACGCCGAGCTCGCGCCGCTCGAGGAACGGCCTGCCGGCGGCCGTGGCAGGCTCAGTCTGCTCGGGCAACGCGATGGGTCGCGCGGCAGGCACCACCCCGCCGATCACGAAGCGCTCGTAGTGCGTGTAGTAGAGATTGAGCTGGTCTTCGACCAGCAGGCTCTCGACGAGGTAGCGCTCGCGCAGTTGCTGGTTGCTCGCGCCGGCCATCATGTCGGGGTGGGTGGCATGATAGGTCTTGTTGAACACGTCAGGCACCTCGTGGGATGGATTCCGCAGCGCGTTCCGGGGACACGCGCCGTTCAGAGCTTGTACGCCTGCTTGACCAGGCGGTACGCGAGATCTGCGGCGACGGCGTGAGCCTCGTCCTCCTCCAGCCGATGCTCGGCCACGAGCCGGGCGAGATAGACGCAGTCCATGCGGCGTGCGACATCGTGGCGCGCCGGGATGGACAGGAAGGCGCGCGTGTCGTCATTGAAGCCGACGGTGTTGTAGAACCCCGCTGTTTCCGTGGTGTGCTCGCGAAAGCGCAGCATGCCTTCGGGGCTGTCGTGGAACCACCAGGCCGGGCCAAGTCGCAGCGCGGGGTAATGTCCGGCGAGCGGCGCCAGCTCGCGGCTGTAGGCGGTCTCGTCGAGCGTGAACAGGATGATGGTGAGGCGTCGCTCGTTGCCGAAACGGTCCAGCAGCGGCTTCAACGCGCGCACGTAGTCGGTGGGCTGAGGGATGTCGGCCCCCTTGTCGCGCCCGTACTCGGTGAACAGCCAGCGGTTGTGATTGCGCCAGGAGCCCGGGTGGATCTGCATGACCAGGCCGTCGTCGAGGCTCATCCTGGCCATCTCGGTCAGCATCTGCGCGCGGAAAAGCTCCGCGTCCTGCGGGGAGGCGCCCGCGAGGACGCGCGCAAACAGGCGCTCGGCCTCGGCCGCGGAGAGATCCGCGGTCGCCGCGGTCGGGTGACCATGGTCGGTGGAGGTCGCACCGACCGCCGCGAACGCCGCGCGCCGGGCGCGATGCGCGGCGAGGTAGCCCTTCCAGGTGAGGGTGTCCTCGCCGGTGAGCTCGCCGAACGCGGCGAGCGCGGCCGGAAACGCCTCGTGCTCGGGATCGATCACCGGGTCCGGGCGGTAAGCCGTGATCACCCTGCCCGACCAGCCGCTGGCGCGCAGACGCCGGTGATGCTCCAGCGGGTCCAGCGGTGATTCGGTGGTGGCCAGCACTTCGATATTGAAGCGCTCGAACAGGGCACGCGGGCGGTACTCGGGCAGCGCGAGTCGCGCATTGATGGTGTCGTAGTAGTGATCCGCCGTGGCTTCCTCGAGCCGCACGTCCAACCCGAACACCTTGGCAAAGACGTAGTTCAGCCACACTGCGGAGGGGGTGCCACGAAACAGGTGGAAATGCCTGGCGAACACCCGCCACGCCTCCCGCGGATCGGCCTGCGACGGTCCCCTGCGCGAAGGCACCCCCAGCTCATCGAGCGAGATGCCCTGGCTGTAGAGCATCCGATACAGGTAATGATCGGGCGCCAGCAGCAGCTCGGTGGCGTTGGTGAATGGCTCGTTGGCCGCGAACCACTGCGGGTCGGTGTGCCCATGGGGACTCACGATGGGCAGATCGCGGATTCCCGCATACAGCCGGCGGGCGATGGCACGCACCGACGGATCGGCAGGGAACAAGCGGTCTTCGTGCACGTGGAGAGGCTGCGGCATGGCCGCATGGTAACCGGTGTCATCGCCGGCGCCAAGCGGTTCGCGCCCGGGGCGTCCCCGAGCGCCTTGGCAGCGAGTGGAAGGGCTTCGTCGTCCGTCCTCAGATCCTTGGCGGGCCGGAGGACTCGCGCACCACCAGGTGCGGAAACACGGTGCTGGCGCTGAGCGGCGGGCCCTGGACCTTGGCCGCCTTGGCCATGAGCCGTTCGGCCGCCAGGCGCCCCATGTCGCGGATGGGTTGGCGCATGGTGGTGAGGGACGGACACAGGCGCGAGGCGAGCGGGCTGTCGTCGAAGCCCACGACCGTGAGGTCGTCCGGAATCTTGAGACCGCGCAGGTAGGCGGTACGGTAGACGCCCGCGGCCGTTTCGTCGTTGCCGGCGAAGATGGCGGTCGGCCGTGGCGAGCGCGACAACAGCAGCTCCGCGCAGGCCACGCCGGACTCGAAATTGTAGGCGCCTTCCACCACGAACTCCGGCGGCAAGGTCAGGCCGCGGTCGCCCAGTGCATTGGAGAAGCCGATCAGGCGCTCCTGGGAAGAGCGGTACGTGGACGGCCCGACGATCATGGCGATCCGCGTATGTCCCAGGCGCGCCAGGTGCTCGGCCACTTGCGCCGCGGACTGCCGGTCCATCGACAGCACCAGGTTCTCGGGCTCGTCCAGCGGCACCGAGATCACGCGCACGTAGTGACATTTCAGGCGCTTGAGCAGCGCCGCAAGCTCGTCGTTCTCGGACACCGGCGGCAGCAGAATGACCCCGTCGAGCTTCTGGCGCGTCACGAGCTGCTCGATCTCCGGCAGAAAATCCTCGCTGGTGCGATCGCAGGGGTGCACCACCAGCTCGTAACCGTTGCGGCGCAGCGCGCCCAGGGCGCCTTCCTGGATGTTGATCACGTACTGCGCGTTCGGGTTGTCATACACCAGACCCATGAGGAACGAGCGGCGAAACGCCAGCCCGCGCGCCTGCGGATCGGGCGTATAGCCGACGCGCCGCATGATCTCGGAGATGCGTGCGCGGGTCTCCTCGCGCACGAACGGCGACTGGTTGATGACGCGGGAGACGGTTTTCTTCGAGACATTCGCGAGCCGCGCGATGTCGTTGATGGTGTGCTTGCCCGTGCTGGGGACGGCGACGTCCGCGCCGCCCGCCGTGCTGCGCGCGGCACGGGGTTTCAGCACCGTTTTCTTGACCATGTGAGTCGCTCGAACCTTAAGCGGTTTGTCGCAGATCGCAGAGCGCGGGGCGGCCGCCCCGGCGGCCACCAATGATGGAGCATAACCTTTGCGAGAGGAAATGACACCGGTTTCCCGGTAGACTGCGGCCTGCCGCCCCCCCGGCCGGCCTTCACCCGCGGCCGCCCCGGCCCGGACGCGTCGTCTCCGAAGCGGCCGGCCATCCCCCGGGCACGTCGATGAGGATTTCGAGCGACAGGTGAACGGATGAAGACCCTATCGAGTGGCGCTTTGTCGGGCCTGCGCGCGCGGGGCGTGCGCGTCCCGCCGTACGACCGTGCGCGCATCGCCACCGGCGTGGTCCACTTCGGGCCGGGCGCCTTCCATCGGGTACACCAGGCGTGCTTCCTGGACGATGC